>JANXWX010000033.1 GCA_025350915.1 Nitrosomonadales bacterium | reverse complement strand
TCAAAAGTAATGTTAATTTTACGCCACTCTTGGAAGACTATTTTCCGGGGGAAGGTCACAGTGCACCATACACCTCGGCAAGACGATCTATTTGCTCAAGGCTGGTAACAGCATAAACAGATGTGTTTGTAGCGAATAAAGTAATGGCACAAATGAATAAGAATTGTGAATATTTTGAGGAATGGATTCCGATATGTTTGTACATACATTCTGATCAACGATAACAAGATGGCGTATTGTATACATTGACAGAGCTTCATTAATGACATTGTTCCGGCAAAAGGTACGTCAAACCGCAAGCTCGCCTAATTCACAAAACTACATTCGATCTTCTTTTTTCGGATAATTTTTACTTACTGAACTAAAATATAAATGCAGTTATGTTGTGAATAAGCAAAGGATGTCATGAGATCAGCATTGGACATCCTTAAAGCTAAAGAATCAGGGAAATGCCGGAATAGTGGGTTCCGTTCCTTCGCAAATGGCTTCGGGATTTTTATTCTTGATTGCCAACTCTATCTCTTCGATACGTCCCCTCGGTATATCGACCATCATCAGGAACGCACCTTGTTCATTGATGGCCTTCTCAAACGGCTTGATCTGCCGATTGCCTACACTGCTACCAAGCATACTGGAAACGAAAGCACCGAATACAGCACCTACCAAAGTTGCAACCAGCAAAGTTACGCCTGTGAAGATAGTTTCACCTGTCATGGCTAACACGACAACAGCGGCAGCAAAACCGGTAAACCCGCCAGTTAACAAACCTTGCTCTAGTGCGGGCATAAAATCAGATTTTTGAAAATATGAGGCTTCCGGCAAATTTCCCATTTCTGTGCCGCGCTTGGCCAACACATGTATGTGGTCAATATCAATGCGCTGCAACAATAATTCATCCACTATTTTTCTGGCCGTTTCGATTTGAGGCAATAAAAAATATATTCTTTTCATGATAATTTCTCCTGCTTAAGTTGTAATCATAATTCACCCTAACCCAGAATATGGATGGGCAACGCCTGATACTTCTTGTGCCGAGCTGATTACTTTTTCGATGAGGATTGAGTAGAGAGTGTGTAAGGCAATAATCTCGCATCGTTGCGATGTGGTTTAACCTTGCATATCAGCGCAGTAATTTAGTAGCTAAAGACCGCTCACTAATTTAGGGCTTTCCTGCTGCCTTCAAGTTGCTAGAAAGCAAAAAGGACTAATGGTTCATTTTATGCTTCACAAAGTATTTTACAAGCCCTTTGCGATACTTTTAGCAGGGCATTTATAAACTAGCAGCTACACCAGTTGGTTCAAAATCTGTATCAACAATCACAATAGAACATCCATTAGTAGTTAGCCGATAATAACGGTCAAAAAAGCCATTACCTGTAATCAAGCAGCCTGCTGACAACAGATTAAAGTACGAACATGCCGTTGGAATTTGGTGCAGCAGACTAAATAAGTAATATCAAAAGGACAATGAGCAATACCAGAATCAAGTCAGAATTACGTACGTAGCCACCGGCTGGCATACTGTCTATTTTCAACGCCATCTCATGTATTTCCTGGTCAGTCATCGCGGCAACCCGAACCTTGGACATCGTCTCACCCACACCCATGGCTTGAAGCTGATCGCGTACATCTGCCCTTTCAACAAAGGTCTGGATTTTGACTTTATCAGCATCAAGTTGAGTCTGTTCAGTGACTTGATCTGTCGACACCATGCCAGCCATCGAAGAAGAAGTTAACAGACTCAGCGCCGTCCCCAGTATCAAGGCATACATTTTTAATGAATGTTTTGCGTTTTTCATGATTCTCTTTCTTGTTAGGTTATAAATATTTAAGGATACGCTGAACAAGCCTCTGCAATAAGCATCGTTCGTTCAGATTTCTCCGTGTTGTAAAAATTCTGCGTAATTTCTTTCTTTTCTCTTCCCCGGCAAGTCATTTGCCGGGGACTTCTTGCTCAATTTGCATATTTCGGGCGCACCTGTCCCGTTAATGGCTTGCCCCATTTCTCAAGATTGATCAATGCCAGGAGCGCAAAGGCACGGTTGGCATTTTTTATCAGGCCGCGATAGCGCACCTTGGCGAAGCCATACAAAGTCTTGAAGGGCCGGAAGGGGTGTTCTACTTTGGCGCGTACTTGCGATTTCCGGCGATTGGTGGCTTTGTCGGCTTCGGTCAATGGGGTGTTGCGATAGGCGCGTTTGTTGGTGAAGTCGCGCGCGTTCGGAGCGGCTTGCCTGAGCGCTTCTTTCTGGTTCGAGTAGGCGCTGTCACCGTAAACGCGGTGCTCTTCTCCATGCAGGAGGCGGGGCAGTTCCTGGCTGTCATGTACGTTGGCTGCGGTAATGCTGGCGCTATGGGTCAATCCGGATTTGCTGTCTACGCCAATGTGCACTTTCATGCCGAAGTGCCATTGCTTGCCCTTTTTGGTCTGGTGCATTTCCTGATCACGGGTCTGGTCTGTATTCTTGGTGGAGCTGGGGGCGGCAATGATGGTGGCATCAACAATGGTGCCACCGGAGAGTTCCATGCCATTTTTATGCAGTAGTTCACCTACTTTGGCAAACAAGGCAGCGCCAAGGTCGTGTTGTTCCAGCAGGTGGCGGAAATTTAAAAGGGTGGTGGCGTCCGGCACGGTCTCGTTTCCCAAATCGATGTGGCAGAATTCACGAAAAGCCGGCACGTCATACAGGGCGTCTTCACAGGCTTCATCCGCGAGGTTGAACCAGTGGGATAAAAAGTACATGCGTAGCATGCGTTCCAGCCCTCTGGGAGGCCGACCATTGCCCTCTTTCGGGTAGTGAGGTTCGATCACCTTGCAGAATTCAGCCCATGGCACCAGCTTGTCCATGCGTTCCAGAAACTCTTCCTTGCGGGTGCGCTTGTGGTGTTTTTCAAATCCGGTTGCCAGTGTGCGTTGTTTCATTTCCATTCCCATCCGCTCATGATTTGCCAGTATCATATCAATTCGTGGGACTTGTTCAGTGTTTCCTTAAATATATACAAATCCACCAAATCAACTTTAGCTGCTACGGCAGAAAAATACACTGCATCCAGAATTTAATCAAAATAAATCCTTTTCCATACCAATTGCACTTAACAAATTAAACAGTTACATCAATAGATTAGCTTGTCAATATTTATGAGTCTGTCTGTTAACGCACATTACGCATGCGTCTACATACTCATCCGTAATTTCAACATCTTTGTTTTGATGGTTTTTAGCATACACTATACGTAAATACATTGGAGCAAAAAATACGTGTTGAAAACAATTTCGCTTATTTCCTTGATGGTTATGGCTCTTGCTCTGACAGGGCTGGCAATACGGGGGGCACTCTTTTCTTCACATCCTGTTGCGATTGTGCTTGAAGTGATTGCTGCTGTGCTGATGATATTGGCTCGCGTTACTTTTGACGCGCGAAGTTTTCATGCTGCTGCGAACCCAACCACGGGAGGCTTAGTTACAACAGGGCCCTATCACTTTATTCGTCACCCAATCTATACGGCGATTTGCCTCTTTGCCTGGTCAGGTATTTTGACACATTGGACATTAATCGATGCGATGCTTTGCTCATTGCTTCTGCTGGGTGCTGTTACCCGAATACTGTGTGAGGAAATAATGCTCGTCAAGATCTACCCGGCTTACCAGGATTACGCAAAAACGACCAAGCGTATGCTGCCTTTTATCTATTAATTTTCTAAGTATGAAATTGAAATAATTTTTAAACATTCAGAGTCGCTGGATCAATTTCCGCTTTGTACAGTTACTTGTTCAATGCTTCCCTATACCTTTAAAGATTTGGCAATAGGCTGGTTGCATAAACTTAATCGGGTGTTTCTTCACTCAAATTATTTTTCGGCCAGGCTGAGGCATCGATCGTTTCCCTATAGGCATGCCAGGTGGCATGGCCGAGAACAAGAAGCAAAATTAAGAAACCGAGCAAGGCAGTGGCAAATCCCAGTATCACGGAAAGTACAATGATCGTAGCCCATAACAGCATCGGTTTTTTGTTTCGCAATACCGCATTGATACTTGTTATTACAGCTGTAATGGCGTCTGCTTTACGATCCATAATCATCGGCACTGAAAAAGCACTTGCAGCAAATACCACGCCTGCGAAGACCGCACCCACTGCACTGCCGATGCCTAGATAAGGCAACAGTTCAATCATGCTCGGCTTTGCCTGCATTGGTAAAAAAACACTCATAATTGTTGCAGCACGTGCCCATACCAACAGGACCACTAACAGGATAATGCCAAGCACAAGCAACTCACGAAGGTGATACTTCCCTTCGCGTATGCAATACCCCAGCACGGGGCTGCGCCCTTCGTCCAACTGGCTACTCACCGAGTACAACCCCACGGCCAGCACCGGGCCTATGAACAAGAATCCGCTGGCCAGGCCCAGATACAGCGCCATGGTTCCATAGCGCCAGGTGAAAATCGCAATCAGCAGGCTTAGCAATGTTAACGCTAAGCCGTAAGTCAGACTTATTAACGGCGCACGTGTAATATCAACCCAGGCTAACCGTAGCCAACGTAGCGGCGCAACCATATCCAGCGTACGGCATGGCGCGACGAAAGGCATATCTGCGGATGACTTTAAAGGATCTGGTGAATTCATGTGACGCTCCTCTTAATCGTAAAAAGATAAGAAACCAGTTTTCTTATCATTAATATTTTTATATTGAATGCAATTGTAATTAACCTGCCGCATGTAGTTGATCATGGCGCGTAGTAAAAAAATTCAAGTCGATTATAAAAATTAATTTAGTGCTATATTTTACCCAACAATTTACAGGGGGCGAGAATGAGAATATTTATCAATACCTTTTTAATGCTCTTCAGTATGTCAGGTTTTTCTACGATAGCTCAGTCTGAGCTACAACCTAAAACTTTTCGCGATTGTGCAGACTGTCCTGAGATGGTGATCATCCCATCCGGCAGCTTCGAAATGGGGTCAGAAACTGGCTATTCAGACGAAAAACCCGTACACAAGGTCACCATTAATTATGCTTTTGCATTGGGCAAAACTGAGGTTACACAGGCACAATGGCTTTCAGTCATGGGTAACAATCCCAGTGAATTTAAAATCTGCGGAGACAATTTCCCTGTAGAAAAGGTAAGCTGGAACGATGCTCAGGACTTCATCAAAAAAATTAATGCAAAAACTGGTAAACACTACAGGTTACCAAGTGAAGCCGAATGGGAGTATGCCTGTCGTGCAGGTGAGCAACTTACCTATTGCGGCAGTGCGAATGTGGAAAAAGTGGCCTGGTATGGCACCTACGAAGCACAGATTGGAAACAGTAACGATATTACCCATCCGGTAGGCACCAGGCAGGGCAATGCATTTGGGCTTTTTGACATGAGCGGCAATGTATTTGAATGGGTTGCGGACAGCTATCACGAAACCTATGGGTTCTGTCGCATTAAGCACGTTGATCATAGCATTGAGGTAGACAGCTGCGTTTGAAAATTGAGTGAGCCGAGATGCTAAATACCAAAGGAATGCGATTTCCGATAGAAGTTATCTTGGTGTGCATTCGCTGGTACGCAGCATACCCGTTGAGCTATCGGCACCTGGAAGAAATGATGGGGGAGCG
>JANXWX010000011.1 GCA_025350915.1 Nitrosomonadales bacterium | reverse complement strand
ATGTGCAGTGGGCGGTGGAAAGACTCAACCACCGACCGCGCAAAGTGCTTGGATATAGAACCCCTCACGAGGTATTCTTCGGGGTGGAAGTTCTTTACACCAAGCAACCACTGGCTGTTGCACTTCGACATTGAATCCGCGAACCAATATCTATTCAGGTATTCCGCAGTAATTTAATTATAAAATTTCATGCAAAGTACTGCGCTTGCTAAGCATGAATTATTCCCTCAACAAGTGTTAGAGTAGAACTAGTCTCCCCAAGTGCATGAGGTATTCGGGATTATGCTTGAAAATATCAGGATGTCACATATTAAAGTACAACTTGTTAGCGGTAATTATGATTTTTCTTGCAGTTGGCAACAGATTGGCTTATCTTCATAGACCGTGTTTTAGCGTGTTATTGAAATTTTATAATATTTATTGGAGTGACTTATGTATTACATCGTAGAGAGTAAGAAATCATTGGGGCAAGTGGCAACAGATCTGGAAGCTGCAGTAAAAAAACACAAATTCGGTGTATTGCATGTGCATGATATTGGTGCAACCTTGAGGGGCAAAGGCTTTGAATTTACGGATGAGTGCAAGGTATTTGAAGTATGCAATCCGGGTCAAGCATCCAAAGTGATGGCAAACGACATGCGTCTGAATATGGCGTTGCCATGTCGTATTTCGGTTTATACAGAAAAGGGCAAAACGATGGTAGGTATGATCAAGCCAGAACAAATGCTGACGATGCTTTCAAAAGATGCGGGCTTGAACAAAATCGCCAAAGAAGTAGAAGCAGACATGATTAAAATGATTGACGAGTCAAAATAATTTATTTTTATTGCATACTGCTGCGTAGCTTTTTAACTAGCAGCAGCGTCTACATTTAATTGTAGCCAGAATTCCAGTAGTGCCAAATGCCATAGTTTGCTACCCTGAATTCTGGTGAGGTATTTTTCAGGGTCAGCCAGCAGCTTGTCTACATAGGCACGCTGGTAGATGCCGCGTTTGATACAGGCTTCTGATTGCAGGATGCCGCGCATAAATTCAAGAAATTCACCCCGCACATACTTTAAGGCAGGAACCGGAAAATATCCTTTTGGGCGGTCAATCACGGAATCCGGAATAAGCCCCCTGGCGATAGCCTTCAAAGGAAATTTTCCGCCCTCCTTTAGTTTGAGTTCGGGGGGCATTTTAGCTGCAAGCTCAACCAGCTCATGATCAAGGAAGGGGACGCGTGCTTCCAGTCCCCATGCCATTGTCATATTGTCTACACGCTTTACCGGATCATCCACGACCAAAGTGGTGACATCTAATCTGAGTACCTCGTCAAGGAAGGTGTCAGCTTTGTCTTTGTTAAGTTCATTTTCTACCAGGACTGAAGTGACATCCGGTACATGGTAAGCAGGAGTAGCCATTTCCAGAAACTCTGCATGATCCCGATCAAAATAGTTTTTGCTAAATCGTTCCAGCTTGTTACCTGTTGATTGATCCATTACCGGATACCAGAAGTAACCACCAAAGACTTCATCGGCCCCCTGTCCGGAAAGTACAACTTTAACTTCTTCCGATACACGTTCACCCAGCAGGAAAAATCCTATTGCATCCTGGCTTACCATCGGTTCTGCCATATTGTTGATTGCTTCAGGTAATCGCGTCAGTACTTCTGAATTTGGAATAAGAAACTTGTGGTGCCGGGTGTTGAAATGTTCGGCGACCTGATCGGAGTATTCGAATTCATCGCCTTTTTCTGCACCGTCACCAATATCCTCAAAACCGACGGAGAAAGTGAGCAGGTGCTCTACATGATCGGCTAATAAAGCTACAATCAGGCTGGAATCGAGACCGCCAGAAAGTAACACGCCTACCGGCACATCTGCAGCGAGGCGGTGACGTTCAACTGCTCGGGTCAGGATCAGGCGTGTCGCTTTGAGCCAGTCTTGCTCCGACAAGGTTTGTTGCGGACGGGTTGCATCAAGGCTCCAATAGGTGCGATGTGTTATTTTACCTTCGTGTGTAAACGTCATTGATGTAGCAGGTGGAAGTTTTTTTATACCGTTGAGTATGGTACGTGGTGCAGGGACTACGCCGTGCAGGCTGAAATGATGATGCAGTGCTATAGCATCAATGCTGGTGTCTACGCCGCCCGCAGCGAGCAATGCCTGTGTATTGGAGGCAAAGCGCAAGCTTGCGCCGTCGAGCGAGTAATACAAAGGTTTGATGCCAAAACGGTCACGCGCCATAAAAAGGGTGGCGTGGCGCATGTCCCATATGGCAAACGCAAACATGCCGAAGAAGCGTTCAACGCATTTTTCTCCCCAGGCGTGGTAGGCCTTGATGATAACTTCAGTATCACCTTCGGAAAAAAATGTATAGCCCATTTCAATCAGCTCGGCGCGCAGCTCTTTGTAATTGTAAATGGTGCCGTTGAATACCAGGGAGAGACGCAGTTCTTTGTCCACCATGGGCTGGTCGGCATTGGAGGTCAGGTCGATGATGGACAGGCGGCGGTGGCCGAAGGCGAGAGGGCCGTCGCTGATCATCGCTTCATGATCGGGACCGCGGCGCGCAATTTTTTCCGACATGCGTTTGATGCCGGAAAGGTCGGGAGAGGAGCCGTCAAAACGTAATTCACCGCAGATGCCGCACATAATTGCTCGTAGCCTTTAAAAAATATATTCTATATTTATCTCTACTGCCGCAGGCGGGAGAAGTTGCTTGTCGGCAGCATTTACAAAATGACGGGGTGGTCGGGTAACTCGTTTTGCTGTTGTCCTTCAGCCGGAAAGTGCAGTTTCAGCAAGCTGGTAATAGCATGAATACCGATGAGCGCGCCACGCTCGAAATCACCCATGCGGAGTTTGCTTTCCATGTCCTGGCAAATACTGGTCCATTCCTGCTGATTGACGCGCGCATTGATGCCGCGATCCGCCAGAATCTCAACCTTGTTGTCGGCCAGTAGCAGATAAATCAGGACGCCGGAGTTGTGTTCGGTATCCCAGATACGCAGATGCGAAAACACATCCAGTGCGCGCTTGCGTGCCGAGGTGCCAGAAAACAGTTCCGGCCAGTCAAGCCCGGCTTCCACAACAAAGCGCAATTCACCCCTGTGCTGTGATTCAGATGCGGCGATTGCTGTTTCAATCGCATGCATACTGCGCCTGGGGAGGCGGCGCGTGACCTGCAGGCGGTTTGCAAGCAGGTGTTTAAAAATTCGCACAAGTTTTTTCATTACCAGCCTCCCGACGCGCCGCCGCCGCCAAAGCCGCCGCCCCCACCAGAAAAGCCGCCACCGCCTCCCCCGCCAAATCCACCGCCCCCGCCAAAGCCGCCACCTCCAAAACCATTTCCGCCTTTTATCAGGGTAAAGAAAAAGGCAACGATGCCGAAAATAATGGCGAACAGGATGCCGCCACCCAGAAACATGGTGAGCAAGCCTATCAGTCCGCCATTCAGCAGCCCGCCGGGAAACGAGCCCAGAATACGGCGTAAAATTCCGCCGCTGATCAGGGCGAATATGACCAGGAAAAATAAATAATTTTCTATGCCAGACGAACTGTTGTTGCTGCTGTGCGTGGGGGGCGGGAGTTGTTCTCCCTGAATAACGGCATCGATACGGGTAATGGCGGCAACGATGCCGCCATAGAAATCCCCCTGTTTGAAGTGCGGCGTAATATCTTCCGTAATAATTCGTTTGGCGATGACATCGGGCAGGACACCTTCCAGTCCGTAACCGACTTCGATACGTACCTTGTGATCATCTTTGGCGATCAGCAGCAGCACGCCATCGTCCACTTTTTTTCGTCCCAGTTTCCACTGGTCGACAACGCGGATGGCATATTCTTCGATTGTTTCCGGCTGGGTGGCCGGCAGCATCAGCACTGAAATCTGGCTGCCCTTCTGCGTTTCCAATGTTTGCAGCTTGTTTTCCAGCGTGGCGCGCTGCTCTGCTGTGAGTGTGCCGGTGAGATCGGTCACTCGCGCAGCAAGTGCGGGTACCGCAACTTCTTCAGCCGTGGCCGTAAGCGGTAGCAGGCACAGCAGGAGAAGGCTCAGCCAGCGTTGCATGGCTTATTTGCCGAAATCAACTTTGGGCGCAGTTGAAATGGCTTTTTCGTTTTCCACAGTGAAGCTCGGTTTGGTCTTGTAACCAAACATCATCGCGGTCAGATTGTTGGGGAAGGTGCGCACCGTAATGTTGTACTCTTTAACCGCTGCAATATAACGGTTGCGTGCGACCGTCACACGGTTCTCGGTACCTTCCAGCTGTGCCTGCAAATCTCTGAAAGACCCATCCGCCTTTAGCTGTGGGTAGTTTTCCGAAACAACCAGCAAGCGAGAAAGTGCCGAGCTTAGCTCTCCCTGGGCGGACTGAAATTTGGCAAAAGCCTTCTCATCTTTTACCAGTTCAGGTGTTGCCTGTATCGAACCAACACGGGCGCGCGCATTCGTAACCGCTTCCAGTACTTCCTTTTCATGCGAAGCATAGCCTTTGACTACATTGACAAGATTTGGCACCAAGTCAGCACGACGTTGATATTGATTGATAACTTCACCCCACGAAGCGTTCACGCTTTCGTCGGTAGTTTGTATGGTGTTATAGCCGCATCCGGAAAGAGTCAGCGTTGCAAGAATAAGACTAAGTGTGGTCAGTAACGTGCGCATTGTTGCTCCTTTGTTGGTAAGGTTCAAATCATCAGGCCTGTATGAGTTAATTCTACATGACAGGCAGCTACAAGACTGTATGTTGGGCAGGCTTTATTTTATTTCAAGAGGTAGCGACATCTTGTCCACTACACGGCGCAACACAAAGCTTGAATGTACACCGGTGACTCCCTCAATACGAGTAATCTTGTTTAGCAGCAATTCCTGGTAGGCATCCATATCCTGTACAACCACCTTGAGCTGGTAGTCCGCATCCTGGCCGGTAATCAGCAGGCATTCAAGTATGCTGGGAATTTCGCTTATTTTTTTTTCAAAATTGGCAAAGCGGGCCGGTGTATGCCTGTCCATTGAAATATGGATTAAGGCCATCAGCGTCAGCCCCAGTTTTTTTGCGTCCAGCACTGCATGATAGCCCGCGATGATACCGGCCTCCTCAAGAGTGCGGACACGGCGCAGGCAAGGTGAGGGCGACAGGCCAATGCGGTCAGCCAGATCCTGATTGCTGATACGCCCGTCGTCCTGCAAGGCCTCTAGAATGTGCTGATCATAACGGTCAAGTTGCATAGGCTGGCTCTGAATTAAGCTATTTTAATATAAAGTAGCGTATATATATCATATATAGCAACAATATTGCTTATATATATAATATTAGGGTGTAATACGCAATCAAATTTCGCCGTATATGGAATATTATTCTCTCCGTGAACAGGTAGATATGAATCAAAACAGTAGTTCAATTTCAGGAGCAAGAAAATGAAAGCATTTGACCACAACAAATACAAAGCCAATGCGATCCCCGCCATGGGAAACCGGCAATGGCCGAACCGCACGATTACCAAAGCACCGCGCTGGGCCAGCGTGGATCTGCGCGATGGTAACCAGGCCTTGCTGGAGCCGATGAACGTGGGGCAAAAGCGTCGTATGTGGGCATTGCTGGTCAAGCTGGGCTTCAAGGAAATTGAGGTGGGCTTTCCCTCTGCAAGCAAGCCTGATTTTGATTTTGTGCGCTGGCTGATCGAAGAAAAGCAGATTCCCGATGATGTGAGTGTGCAAGTATTGGTGCAGGCCAGAGAAGACTTGATCGTGCGTACCTACGAAGCGTTAAAAGGCGTGAAGCGGGCGACAGTGCATTTTTACAACTCTACCTCTACCGTGCAGCGTGAACGTGTGTTTGGGATGGACCGCGACGGTATCACCGCCATTGCGTGCAAGGGAGCGGAGTGGGTCATACGCGAAGCGGCCAAATATCCGCAAGTGGACTGGATGTTTGAATACTCACCCGAGAGTTTCACCAATACGGAAATGGACTATGCGGTCGAGATTTGTGAAGCAGTGATGAATGTTATTCAGCCTACAGCAGCAAAGCCCATGATTATCAATTTACCCTCTACGGTAGAAAGTACGACACCTAATGTGTTCGCCGATCAGGTCGAGTACTTCGCCACGCATATCAGCCGCCGGGATGCAATCATTTTGTCAGTACATACCCACAACGACAGGGGCTGTGCGGTGGCCGCCGCAGAGTTGGCCATACTGGCCGGTGCGGATAGGGTAGAGGGTACCTTGCTGGGCAATGGCGAGCGCACCGGCAATATGGATGTCATCACGATGGCGATGAACTTGTATAGCCAGGGGGTTGCCCCCGAGCTGGATATTTCCAATCCGGATGAAATCATCCAGGTGGTGGGCGAGTGCACCAGCATCCCCTTGCATCCGCGCCATCCTTGGGTGGGTGAGCTGGTGTATACGGCCTTTTCGGGTAGCCATCAGGATGCGATTCGCAAATGTCTGCACAAGCAACAGCCTGACGAACATTGGCAAGTGGCTTATTTGCCGATAGACCCCAAGGATATTGGCCGCGACTATCAGGCCGTCATACGTGTTAACAGCCAGTCGGGCAAAGGTGGTGTGGCCTTTGTGATGGAGCGCGACTATGGCTTGAACTTGCCGCGCTGGTTGCAGGTGGAACTTGCGCAGCTTGTGCAAAAGGCCAGTGAGCAGCGCAGTGGTGAAATTGACAGTGCCAGTATCCACGCCATGTTTATGCGGGGATTCGTGACCGACCGCGAACCCATATCATTGCAAGGTTATCGTCTGGAGCGCACCGATGGACAGGATATTATTCAGGCGAAGATAATTGAAAACGGCACTGAGCAAGCGTTGCATGGCTGCGGAGAAGGAGCTCTGTCATCCTTTGTCGATGGCTGGATCAAGCGTACTGGCCAGCAGATCAGCGTGGTTGATTACAACGAGCATGCTATCGGCACTGGTACCGATGCAGAAGCGGTAGCCTATGTGCAGCTCAATGTTGGTGGGCAGCGCGTATCCGGCGTGGCATTTGATCATGATACGGTCAGCGCTTCACTCAAGGCGGTACTTTCAGCGTTGAATCGCAGCCAGGTGGAGGCTATAGCGTAGTAGTTACACATTGAAAGCGTTGTAGAACTGAGCGCCAGAACGTCATTGTTCTGGCGTTTTTTTTACCCGTATACATATTGTACGTTTGATATATGGTGTCGAACGAAGAATGCTGATAGATTGCGCGACAATTATTTTGTAAAGGTAATGTGGCAATATGAAATTTATAGTTCGTGTGGTGATGCGTCAAATAGCGCAAGTATTATTTCGTGTCCGACTTAAAGGTGATGCAAGCGCATTCAAAGCAGACAGACTGTTGATAATCGCCAATCACGAATCGTTTTTGGACGGATTGCTACTGGGATTATTTTTGCCACTTGATCCGGTATTTGTTGTAAATACCGGAATTTCAAAGCAATGGACCTTCCGCATGATTCTGTCGCTGGTTGATTATCTTGCCGTTGATCCCAGCAGTCCGATGGCAATGAAAAAAGTTATCAAGCTAATAGAGTCCGGGCGCCCAGTTGTAATCTTTCCGGAAGGGCGTATCACCGTTACCGGTAGTCTGATGAAAGTATACGAGGGCCCTGCTTTTGTTGCTGCGAAAACTGGTGCAACGCTGGTGCCTGTGAGGCTTGATGGCGGAGCACGCAGTTATTTTTCACGCCTGTCGGGCAAAACGCCAAAGCGTTTGTTCCCGAAAATTTCTATCTCGATATTGCCAGCAACTCGCATTGCGATGGCGGAAGAGGGCTCAGCCAAACTGCGTCGTCGCAATGCGGGTGAAGCTATGCGCCGTATCATGCAGGAAATGATTTTTTCTTCCCAGCCCAAGCAAACGTTATATTCGGCATTCCTCGATGCAATGGAAATTTTTGGCCGCAGACGCAATTTGCTTGAGGATATGAAGCAAGTCGAATATACGTACAACGATTTGCTCAAGATGATTCTGGCATTGGGTAGACTGGTCGCGCACGAAACTGCCGAAAATGAAAGGGTCGGTATATTAATGCCCAACGTGGCGCCGACACTGGGTTTGATTTTTGGCATGAGCGCACTACGCCGTATACCGGCCATGCTGAATTACACTGCCGGATCTGATGGCTTGCAGGTAGCGTGTGTGGCTGCACAAATACGGACCATTGTTGCATCGCGTGCATTTGTCGAACAGGCCAAGCTGGCTGATAAGCTCGCTACGCTCAAAGGGGTGCGTATTATTTATCTGGAGGATCTACGCAAGCAAATGGGCTTGCGGGACAAGCTATGGTTGATTTTTTTCGCATTACGTTTTCCGCGCCTGGTAGCGTTACCTGCAGTTCCAGATGATCCAGCTGTCGTATTGTTTACTTCAGGCTCGGAAGGGAAGCCCAAAGGGGTAGTGCTGTCGCATCGTGCACTGTTGTCCAATATTGCACAGATACGCGCGGTTATCGACTTTTCAGGCGATGATAAATTTCTTAATGCCTTGCCTGTCTTTCACTCCTTCGGACTGACCGCGGGTGCGCTGCTGCCCGTGCTGACGGGTACCCGCCTTTTCCTCTACCCGACCCCGTTACATTACCGCGTCATACCGGAGTTGGCTTATGACCGCGGTTGTACCGTGTTATTTGGCACCAGTACATTTCTGGGGAACTATGCAAAATTTGCCAATCCATATGATTTTTATCGCTTGCGTTACGTCATCGCCGGTGCAGAAAAACTCGCCGACTCAGTACGCAACTTGTGGTTTGAGAAATTTGGCATACGCATATTTGAAGGCTATGGTGCAACTGAAACTGCCCCTGTTTTATCGGTGAACACACCAATGGCCTACCGTACCGGAACGGTAGGCCATCTGCTGCCCGGCATTGAATATCAACTGGAGGCTGTACCGGGAATAAGCGATGGTGGCCTGCTTCACGTGCGCGGACCCAATGTCATGTCGGGTTATCTGCGTTTTGATAAACCAGGTGAACTTGAGCCACCCGAATCCAGTGCTGGCAAAGAGTGGTATAGCACAGGCGATATTGTCAGCTTTGATGAGGATGGTTTCCTGAAAATTATCGGACGCGTTAAACGCTTTGCCAAAGTAGCCGGTGAAATGGTATCGCTGGAAGTGGTAGAAAAAATGGCGGTGACAGCGTCACCCAGTCTTGCCCATGCCGCTTCAACTCAAACTGATCCGCAACGCGGCGAAACTATCGTGCTGTTTAGCACTGACGCAGCACTGACTAGAGAAAACCTGCAGGCAGTCGCACGCAGTGCTGGTTGGCCGGAGCTGGCCGTGCCCCGAAAAATAAAATTTGTTGATACCTTGCCATTGTTGGGTACGGGAAAAATTGATTATGTAACACTCAAAACAATGGCCGAAGCTTTATGAGTCGTTACCGTTATTGAGCCAACAATACGCCAGTGCAATCTACTGGCAACTTATAATCTTATTTAAGTTAAATAACTGCGGAGTACCTGATGAGCGGACCGTTCCACTTACTTAGAACACGCCGATTTCTGCCGTTCTTTGGCACCCAGTTTTTGGGCGCCTTCAACGATAACCTCTATAAAAATGCACTCATAGTGTTGCTGACCTTTCATGCAAGCAGTTGGACCACTTTGACGCCTGGGTTACTGGCCAATCTGGCTGCCGGTATTTTTATCCTGCCGTTCTTTTTATTTTCAGCGACTGCCGGACAGCTGGCAGACAAATATGACAAGGCCATGCTCTCGCGCATGGTAAAGGTATTGGAAATAGGCATCATGATTTTGGCTGGCGTTGGGTTTGCCATGCATAGTGTGATTATCCTTTTATCTGCACTGTTTGTTTTTGGTGTGCACTCCACACTTTTCGGTCCGGTTAAATATGCAATCTTGCCGCAACATTTGAAAGAGGAGGAGTTGGTGGGTGGCAATGCGTTGGTGGAGGCGGGTACATTTGTTGCCATTTTGATAGGTACGTTGTGCGGTGGGGTGATTGCGGGTCTGGAGCAGGGAACAGCATGGATAACCGGTGTAGGTCTGGTCGTGGCCTGTGGCGGGTATATTGCCAGTCGTAAAATACCGCGAGCACCCGCACCTGAACCGCAACTACGCGTCAGTCTGAATCCCTTTACCGAGACCTGGCGCAATATTAATTTCGCCCGCGAAAATCGCACTGTGTTTCTTTCTATACTCGGTATCTCCTGGTTCTGGCTTTACGGCGCGCTCTTTCTTGCACAATTTCCGGCTTATGCAAAAGACATCTTGGGTGGTGCTGAAACGACCGTTACGTTGTTGCTGGGAACGTTTACGCTGGGTATCGGTATAGGTTCTATATTGTGTGAGAGATTGTCAGGGAAAATAGTGGAGATCGGTCTGGTGCCGCTTGGTTCTATCGGGCTTACCTTGTTTGGTCTGGACTTGTTTTGGGCTTCTCCCGTAACGCTACAAGCTTGTGAGCCGCTTACTTTAACTGCCCTTTTAGCCATTCCCGGTACCTGGAGGGTGCTGATTGATTTGTTCGCGCTGGGTCTGTTTGGAGGGCTGTTTATTGTGCCCTTATATGCCCTGGTGCAAATACGCAGCAACGTGGCACACCGTGCGCGCATTATTGCGGCCAACAACATTATGAACGCGCTGTTTATGGTGGTGGGTGCCGTTGCAGCAGCGGGTCTGTTAAGTGCCGGCTTGTCTATCCCCACTTTGTTCGCAGTCGCCGCTGTCTGTAACGCCGCAGTGGCAATTTATATATACAAACTGGCGCCAGAATTCCTGGTTCGCCTGGTGGTATGGTTGCTAATACACTCGGTATATCGGCTGGATAAACAGGGATTGGATAATATTCCCGAGTATGGTCCGGCTGTCATCATCTGCAACCATGTCAGTTTTGTCGATGCCTTGATTATCGCTGCAGCCAGTCGCCGGCCGATACGCTTTGTAATGGATCACCGTATATTCCGTTGGCCGATATTGTCCTTCGTTTTTAAAGCAACACGCGCCATACCGATAGCATCGGAAAAGGAAGATGCTGCACTAAAAAACAAAGCGTTTGATGATGTATCACAAGCGCTGGAAGCAGGCGAGCTAGTGGCTATATTCCCCGAAGGTCGCATTACCGCAACGGGTGAACTTGGTCCATTCCGCCCGGGCATTACACAAATCATTACGCGAAATCCCGTGCCGGTGATACCGATGGGTTTATCGGGCTTGTGGGGGAGTATTTTTTCAAGAGCGGATGGTGGTGCATTAAGCAAACCGTGGAAAGCAAGGCCGCTACGCAAAATCGGACTGAAGGTTGGGGTGCCTGTGGTGCCAGAGAAAATTACGTTGCATGGCTTGCACAGTG
>JANXWX010000010.1 GCA_025350915.1 Nitrosomonadales bacterium | reverse complement strand
GATACGCGCGACTTGAATTATGCGAAATATTTTGTCGAAGGCGAGGCGCGTTTGTCTGCGGACCAGAACTACACCTCGGAAAATACCGAACGGCTGGATGTCGACGGGATGGTCGAAATGCTGATGCAACTTGAGTTCATTAAAGCCGAACTGGCGAATCGGTAATGAAAAAAATCATGACCATCGTCGGCACGCGGCCGGAGATCATCAAGTTGAGCCGCGTCATCGCCGAGCTGGAAAAATACACCGAGCATGTGCTGGTGCATACCGGGCAGAATTACGACTACGAGTTGAACGAGGTATTCTTCAACGAGATGGGGATTAAAAAACCCGATTACTTCCTCAATGCGGCGGGCGACAACGCGGCCGTGACCATTGCCAATGTCATCGCGAAATCCGACGCGATCATGGCCGAGGTTAAACCGGATGGTGTGCTGCTGTATGGCGACACCAATAGCTGTCTCTCGGTCATTTCAGCTAAGCGCAGAAAAATTCCGGTGTTTCACATGGAGGCAGGAAACCGCTGTTTCGACCAGCGGGTGCCCGAAGAAATCAACCGCAAGATTGTCGACCACCTCAGCGATATCAATATGGTGCTGACGGAACATGCACGGCGCTATCTGATTGCGGAAGGCATCAACGCGGAAACCATCATCAAAACCGGCTCATCCATGCTGGAGGTGCTGCAGTTTTACCGCGGCAAGATAGAGTCGTCCGGCGTGCTGGAAAACCTTGGATTGGGGGACAAGGATTTTTTTGTGGTCAGCGCACATCGCGAAGAAAACATCGACTCCGAGACCAATTTCAAGAATTTGCTGGAATCGCTCAATGCCATAGCACAAACCTACGGCAAGCGCGTGATCGTTTCAACACATCCGCGTACCCGCAAGAAAATCGAGGCGCTGGCCGGATGCCATTTTGACCCCTTGATCGAGTTCATGAAACCGCTGGGGTTTTTTGATTACATCTGTCTACAACAGCATGCCTATTGCGTCATTTCGGACAGCGGCACCATCACGGAGGAATCGTCCATTCTGGGGTTCCCGGCGATTACCATACGACAGGCTCACGAGCGCCCGGAAGGGATGGATGAAGGTACGCTGATTATGGCTGGTCTGCTCCGCGAAGACATACTCGATGCAATAAAAATCGTGACAGAACAACTGACTGAAAACAGAAATGTGGTTCATCTGGTGACGGATTACAATGTGGATAATGTTTCCAAAAAGGTGCTCAGGATTATTGTCAGTTATGTGGATTACATAAATAGAACTGTATGGAAGGAATACTGACGTGACGAGGGTGGTGGTACTTGGGTGTGCCGGCATGGCAGGTCACATCATGGCCGAGTATCTGCGCTCAAGCAATGAGTTTGACGTAATTGGCGTCGCTCGTGAACAGTGTGCCGGCGCAACTGAATTGCTCGATGTGCTGAATTTTGCTGCGCTGGAAAAATTACTGGTAAAGATCAAGCCTGATATTGTGATTAATTGCATCGGCGTGCTTGTCAGCAAGTCGGCCAACGATATCGGTACCGCGATCCAGATCAACAGCTATCTGCCGCATTTCCTTTCACGTGTTGGAAAAAATATCAATTTCAAATTGATTCATATCAGTACCGATTGTGTATTCTCCGGCAGACAGGGGGGATACAGCGAAGGCGCGTTCCGGGACGGCGATGATAACTATGCCAGAACCAAGGCGCTGGGCGAGGTGATCAACGATCGGGACTTGACCATTCGAACGTCCATCATCGGACCGGAGCTCAAGCGCAATGGCACCGGTCTGTTGGACTGGTTTTTAAAACAGCAAACTGAAATTCAAGGATACACGCAAGCGTATTGGTCCGGGGTGACGACGCTGGAGCTTGCGAAAGCCACGCATGCATTCATCAAGCAGAATATTTCCGGCCTTTACCACCTTTGCTACAGAGAAAAAATATCCAAATATAATCTGTTGAACTTATTTTCCAGGATATGGAACAAATCTGTAACGATTACTCCGGCTGACGGTTATGTGGTCGATAAAAGCCTTGTTTGTAACAGGCAGGACTTTGATTATTCCGTGCCGGACTATGAGTCCATGCTCCTCGCCTTGCGTGCCTGGATGGAAGCACATCCAGGAAATTATCAGCACTACAACTAACAGTTCTCATGCGATTGCTCCTGATAGTTGACGACTATTTGCCGGCCAGTATTAAGGTTGCGGCCAAGATGATGCATGACCTGGCGCTGGAGTGTATCGCACAGGGACATGAAGTCACCGTTTGCACTGTGGATGACACATTGCAAGTGCCGTTTGTTGTGGAAGACCTGGATGGTGTTCATGTGCTGCGTTACAGGACAGGTTCCATCAAGAATGTGTCCAAAATCAGGCGTGCAATCAATGAAACGCTTTTGTCATATAGAGCCTGGAAAATATTGAGCCACTATTTTAAGAATAACCGTCATGATTTGATCGTGTATTACTCGCCCACTATATTTTTTGGGCCATTGGTTAATAAACTGAAGGCTTTGTGGAAATGCCGATCTTTTCTGATCCTGCGTGATATTTTTCCGCAGTGGGTAGTTGATAATGGGCTGATTAAAAAATATTCTCCAGTATATTTTTATTTCAGGCTATTCGAGCTGATTAACTATGGCGCCGCCAGTGTGATTGCCGTGCAATCGCCATCAAATTTGATGTATTTCAGCAATTCGCGGAAGCATTCTCCCCGGCTGGATGTGCTGTATAACTGGTCTTCGGTTGAGCCTTTGCCTGCCAGGAAAAATGTCTACCGGGAAAAGCTGGGTCTGACCGGCAAGGTGGTTTTCTTCTACGGCGGAAATATTGGCCATGCCCAGGACATGATGAATCTGGTCAGGTTGGCCGGCTCATTAAAAGGCTTGCCCACCGCGCATTTTATTTTTGTCGGTAAGGGTGATGAGGTGGCGTTGATAGAAGATGCCATTCAGGCCGGTAAGCTTTCGAATATTACCCTTCTGCCTGCGGTTAACCAGATTGAATACGAGCAGATGTTGTCCGAATTTGATGTAGGGCTATTTAGTTTGCATAAAGATCACAAGACGCATAACTTCCCGGGTAAGTTGCTGGGCTATATGAAACAGTCATTGCCGATTCTGGGCAGCGTAAACCAGAATAATGATCTGGAAGCCATTATCACCGAGGCAAAGGCTGGTTTTGTCAGCGTGAATGGTGACGACGAAGGGCTTCTAAAGAATGCACTTCAGCTTATACATTCTGCCGAACTGCGGGCGCAAATGGGGCGCAATGCTTTTCAGTTGTTAAACGATCAATTTTCCGTTATGACTGCCGCGCAAAAAATACTAAGCCATGCCTGATACCGGCTTGGTCGGGTAGCAGTACGAATTGTTACGCAGTGTGGGTACTGAACGATGCGTAGCGTATAAACTGGCCGATGTGATAGGACTGACAGCACCGTTTACAACGTGGCTACAGGCTGGCGGGTTGTTGCTATTTTAAGCCATCGCTGCTTGCAAGCCTTAGACTAAAGCATGAACTCAATAGAGGTAGGTGTATGAAGAGTGCGAACGAAGCCGCTATGCGGGTATGGAAAGAGACACCACTAATATGGGTGTCCATGCTTGGTGCGCTGGCTTTATTGCTGTTTCTGTTCCAGGATGGTTTAACCGTAATGCTAGACTATTGGGGCAGGCCAGAATATAGCCATGCCTACCTGTTGCCGGTCATAGCCTTATTTCTTATCTGGCAAAAAAAAGACAGCCTGGAACAAATTCCATTTGAGGGATCTTGGCTTGGTCTACTAATCGTACTCGCCGGCGTCGCGTTATTCTTCGCGGCTGATCTCGCTACACTCTATGTCTTGGCGCAATACTCGTTTGTCATCGTTCTTGTCGGGTTGGTGCTCGCGTTTACTGGCTTGCGTGGTTTCAAAATGATTTGGGTAGCATTGCTGGTTTTGCTCTTCATGGTGCCTCTACCGGATTTTTTGTTCAATAATCTATCAGCCCAATTGCAACTGATTTCATCCGAGATCGGCGTAGCGGTGATCCGATTTTTTGGAATCAGCGTATTTTCTGAGGGTAATGTAATTGACCTCGGCGTTTTCAAATTGCAGGTGGTCGAAGCTTGTAGCGGCTTGCGCTACTTGTTTCCGCTGATGACGCTTGGGTTCATCGCGGCATACTTCTTTAAAGGTGCATTTTGGAAGCGGGCAATTATTTTCCTGTCGAGCATCCCCATTACTGTTCTGATGAATAGCTTTCGCATCGGCGTAATTGGATTGATGGTTGATCGCTGGGGCCGGTCGATGGCGGAAGGTTTTTTGCATGACTTCGAAGGCTGGGCGGTGTTTATGGCATGCACCGGCCTGCTGATTATCGAAATGTGGCTGCTGGCGAAAATCGGCAAAAATAAACTACCGCTACGCGAAGCTTTTGGGCTGGAGTTTCCGGCGCCGACACCCAAGGACGCACGCGTGCAGTACCGGTCCCTTTCCAAGCCATTTATTGCATCTGTTTTATTGATCGCCGTGGTGACTGCATTGTCTTTTGCTGTACCAAAGCGTGTAGAGGCGCCACCACAAAGGTCTAATTTCTCAACCTTCCCCTTGCAAATCGGGGAATGGCAGGGCAAGGGTAGCCGTCTTGATCAGATCTATATTGATACCCTTAAATTCGATGACTACATCATTGCGGATTTCTCGAACAAAAACCAGCAAGTGATTAATTTTTATGTGGCCTACTATGCTTCTCAACGCAAGGGCGAATCGGCTCACTCTCCCCGCACTTGTATTCCAGGCGGGGGCTGGGAAATTACCAGTCTGACGCAACGCACAATCGATGGCGTAAGCGTCGCTGGCCACCCCCTGCGCGTCAATCGAACCGTCATCCAAAAAGGAGAAACTAAAGAATTGGTGTATTACTGGTTCCAACAGCGCGGCCGCGTCATTACTAACGCGTACCTGGTGAAGTGGTATTTGTTCTTGGATGCGCTCACCCGGAATCGCACCGACGGTTCGCTTGTGCGTTTGACTGCGTTTGTAAATCCCGGCGAGAGTCTGGAGGACGCAGACAAACAACTGGTCGCTTTTGCCAAGGCAGTTAGCCCCCCATTGCCAGCCTATATCCCCGAATAGGATGATGAAGTGATCTTGTTTTTTTGCTTCATCATTGCGGTCTTTGTGACCATGGTGTTGATCCCTCCACTGATGCGGTCGTCCGCATGGTTACG
>JANXWX010000003.1 GCA_025350915.1 Nitrosomonadales bacterium | reverse complement strand
TCGCAGACCAGCCAGATCGTGCTGATCGCAGCCGCGCTGCTGGTGATCTATGTGCTGCTGGGCGTGCTGTATGAAAGCTACATCCACCCGCTCACGATCCTTGCCGGCCTGCCCTCGGCCGCAGTCGGCGCGCTGGCGATGCTGTGGCTGTTCAATATGGACCTTTCAATCATCGCGATGATCGGCATCCTGATGTTGATCGGCATTGTCAAGAAAAACGCGATCATGATGATCGACTTCGCGCTCGATGCGCAACGCAACGGCGGCATGACGCCGCACGAGGCGATCCGCAGCGCCTGCCTGCTGCGCTTCCGCCCGACCATGATGACCACCTCGGCCGCGCTGATGGGCGGCCTGCTGCTCTCGCAGGTGATCACGCTGTTGATCACACCGGTGATTTATCTTTATCTCGATCGCTTTTCGGGGAAAGGTCCGCTGAAGCTGGCGGGTGATTGAATCATCGTGGGCAGCTCCATACAACATAAATTTTGACAGCAATAATGACTATGTCATTTTATCGGCGCAGTTTCATCCCCGGCGACACCTATTTTTTTACCGTCACGCTGGCAGATCGTCACTCACAGCTACTGGTAGAACAAATAGGCCGTCTACGCGCTGTATATGCCAGCAGATGATGCCGATTATTCAAAACGCTGGAATTTGATCGAAGGAAATTTTTCGCGTGACCTGCCAGCCGTGGCAACTCGCACTGCCAGCAAGATACGCCAGCGTGAAAAAGGCATTTGGCAAAGACGATTTAAACATCACGCAACAAATCAAACTCCCGTGAAATAAAATCCATCACCACTTGCACCTTGGGCAGGTGATGATAGCGTTTATGGCACACCATAAATAAACTGCCGATCGCATCCGGCCCGAGATCAATTCCCAAATCCTGCAATTTACGCAAGTCCGCATAATGCAAAAATGCCTGCGGCAACACCATCGCGCCTACACCTGCCTTGCAAGCGGCAATCTGCACATTAAAATCATCTGACGTAAAAGCGGGTTTAAAATCGGGTATCAGTGCACTGAGTTCCCGGTTGCTGTCCAGTTCGTCATAGGGCGCGGCCCAGCATATCCAGTCCAGATCAGCCATCGATATTCTGGATTTGAGATTGGCCGCATACGACTTGCTGGCGAACACGCGCATGGCACTCGACATCTCGTCCGCACACAGCAGATCAGCACCGGTGGGCTTTTCTGTGCGCAGTGCCAAATCTGCTTCACCCCGTCCAAGGTTCAACAGCTCCACACCGGACAATACTTCGATCTGTATCTGCGGGTATTGCTTGCGTATCTTTGCCGCCAGTGGCGCAACCACTTCGTAAGCGATACCCGGCGGCGCCGCAATCCGCACCTTGCCTTCCGGCAGGTAAGTTTGTTTGCTTACGCTCAACTCCGCTTCACTGGCCCATTCGGCCATGCTCTGCGCCGCCGGCAGCAGCTTTTGCCCCGCCGCAGTCAGACTGGCGCCATGACTTTGCCGCTCAAACAGCGCCTCACCTATCGCCTCCTCAAGCTCGGCGATTCTTCTGCTCAAGGTGGGCTGGCCCAGTTTAAGCAAACGCGCCGCGCCACTCAGGCTGCCCTGTTCATGCACCGCCAAAAACAGTTTAAGATCGTCCCATCGCAGATTCATATACTCGCTCCATCTAAAAACCAGACCATCCGAAAATGGATGATCCTATCCACATTTAGCCAATTGTTAATTGATATTCAGATATGCGAGTATAAACAAACCAACGGAGGAAAATATGAAAACGACACGCTTTAATTTGTTTACCCTGGCCAGTGCACTTATCCTATTATTGCAGGGATGTAGCATTACCAGCCATCCCACGGTCCAATCGTCACTGGGCAAACCGAGCAGCAGTGCGGAAATGGAACGCCTGCTCGACCAGCCCGGGCCGATCCAACTGGAGACGATCAACAGTTCCGATTGGGCCGTTCCTTTGTCTGGCTTGGTTAACCTGAAAAGCCCTGCCGCAATAAAAGCCGGACTGAAAGACCGTGATGAGCCCATACAGGTATATGCCCACTTGCTACATCACCCGCAACGCGGCAACTATCTGGTGGACACCGGCGTATCAAAAAAATTAGTGGATGATCCCCGTAAAGCAGGCCTGAGCTGGTTGGTAACCAAAGTGTTGCCGGTTAAAAATATGCAGCTTAAAAAAGATACCGCAGAAATACTAAAAGGCATAGACGGAAAGCTGTCCGGCGTATTTTTCACCCATCTACACCTCGACCATATCTCTGGCATGCCGGATATTTCCAATGAGGTGCCCTTGTATATCGGCCCGCAGGAGGCAACAGAAAAATACTCTCTGAATGTTTTTGTTCAAGGCAGCAATGATCGATTATTGGCAAACAAACAACCGCTGCAGGTATGGAATTTTCAGCCCGATCCGCAACATAAATTTGAAGGCATCGTCGATATTTTTGAGGACGGCTCCGCCTTTGCCATCAGCGTGCCGGGGCATACACCGGGCAGTGTCGCTTACCTGATCAGAACCACCAAGGGACCCCTGCTGTTAACAGGGGATACCAGCCACACGCGCTGGGGCTGGGAAAACACGGTAGAGCCGGGCGACTACACTCAAGACGGCGAGCGCAACCTGGCCAATCTGAAACGGCTGAAAGCGCTGGTCGCCAACCATCCCAATATTGAAGTGCGCTTTGGACACCAGCGTTGATTGAGAAAATTGATGACGGCTCGCATATTGAATTTATTTAAGGCACCTCAACATGAATTTATTTAAGGCACCTCAACAAAAACACAAATTTTGTCTGGCTGCGCCATTGGCAATTGATAAAACTGTTAATCTTGATATTTGTGGTTCTACCCAGCGAATTCGCATGTGCGCCGAACGAAGGGGACTACCGAATATCCTGATCGTACAAGCCGGACCAGGATTTCCCTTGCTGCACGAAGTCAATAAGTTTCGACAGTGCTTGAATCTGGAAAGAGATTTTCTGGTGACTTACTGGGATCAACGCGGTTGTGGAAATGCACCGTGACAAGATGCAGAAAGTATCTCGTTACTACAACAGGTCGATGATCTGCGTAGCGTTTTGCATTGGTTGAAAAACGAAACCGGACAAACGGTCATTTTGTTTGGTATTTCTCTGGGTGCCACGATTGCATTACAGGCGGCAGAACATCATCGCGATATTGTAAAAGCAATTGTTGCCATCTCACCTGATATGCATACCGCAAGTAGTGATGCCTCAATTTCCTCATTTCTAACAACACAAATCACCGATGCTAAAAACCGGCGATTAAAAGCAAAGTTGATGAAACTCGGAGCACCACCTTATATCGACTCCGCGACTTTCCAGCTTCGTGCCAGCCTTTTGGCTGATCTGGGTGCAATCGAACACGGCAAGCGATTTGGCAGACTAATGAGAGAAACCCTGCTTGGCCTGCTGGGAACTTATGGATTACTCGGCACGGTGCGCGCCCTACGCAACATGAATCAAATCCAGCGTAAGCTTTTGCCGCAGTTGGTCACTTTAAACTTGCTTGCCAAGCCACCCCGTTTGGAAATACCTGTACATTTTGTTTTTGGGGAGCAAGATCCCTTGATCCCCGCCGAACTTGTTAAGCAATTACCCCTGGTCATTATCACGCCAGAAAACACAGTATCGAATGTATCCCAGGCTGGTCATATGGTTCATTTTGACCAGCCAGACGTAGTTCGCTCCATTGTTATACAGGCTGGCAAACCCTCATAAACCTGTTGTCAATTCGAATATAAATTCTTGTGCGTGTGCAGTAACAATTTTCCTATGTGACAGTGTCAGGTCTTGCCTTTTGCAAAGCATCAGCCGCCAACTCACTCACGACCATGGCGATGGTTGTTCTGTGCTGGCACAGGGCGTGCAGCAGGTCTATCAGCATGAGGGACGCGTTAACGCGGCTTTTTCCAGACGTTCTGCAAGCCATACTTTAATAATGGACTGTCTGGTAACCCCAAGCTTTCCAGCTTCTCTGTCTAGAGATTCAATCATCCAGGTCGGAAAATCCACATTGACGCGTTTTTGTTCCTGCAACACGCGTTTCGCCTTCGACAAATCGAGCGATTTAGTGATATTAATATCTTTATCAAACTGTTTTTCAAAATCTTTAGCTTTCATACAGTGCCACCTCCTCAGTGCGTGAGCGACGAACAGAAATCAGTCTAATCTTTGTGCCTCTGTAGGTGATATCCGCTGACCAGTATTTTTCCTGAATCAGCCCTATCATAAGGTAGCGCGGTTCATCTTCTGTTTTTGCTGGAATCTCCAA
>JANXWX010000199.1 GCA_025350915.1 Nitrosomonadales bacterium | reverse complement strand
CAACAATATGAACAAATTATTAAATTGCTGTCTCACCCTGGTGTGTCACCAGTCGCTGGAAGAGCGGCTGGTGGATCATCTGCTGCAGCACCCGGAATGGGTAGGTGGATTTTCGGTAAACCAGATTCAGGGCCATAGCATCAAAGAAAATCTCCCCAGCATGCTGGAGCAGGTACGCGGTCGTTCGCAGCGCATTGAAATTCGCTGCGTCATGAATCAGGAGGATGCGCAGGCACTGATTTCGCACCTTAAAAATGAAGAAGTAAACAGTGAGGTTTCATACTGGATCATTCCGGTAATTGAGTACGGGAGGCTGGCATGAAATTTTTAATCTGTATATTCGGGATAGCGTTTGCGATGCCGAGCTTCGGCGATGAGGGGCAGGCTTTGGATCTGCCGCCTGCGGCGCAAGTGGCAGCAGTGCTGGGTCAACACATTAATGTGCTGACCGCAGAGACCGGCGTCAAAATCGAGCAGTCCAACCAAAAAAAATGGAACAGCGGAAACTATGAGTTCAACTTGCGCGCAGGGAGTGCGAAACGCACTGTCAGTGCCACAGGTCAGGAACTGAAGGATTGGGATCTGGCGATAGAACGTCCTTTGCGTCTGTTGAATAAGGTATTCCTGGACAGTGATATCGGCGATGAAGGTGTGAATCATGCCGAGTTTGCACTGGGTGACGCTCGCCACGAAGCCGCGCGTATGTTGTTGCATATGTGGTTCAACTGGCAACGCGAACAGGCGCAGGTCAGCCAGTGGCAACAACAGGTAGACATTCTGAACCAGCAATCGCTCAACACTGAAAAGCGTATGCGTGCAGGTGATGCACCCAAAATGGAACTGAATCAGGCACTGGCCACTGCGGCACAGGCAAGTGTTTCGCTGCAACAGGCCGGCATGCGTGCACAGTTGGCTGCCAGTGAGTTGAAGCGTCCTTTCCCTGGGCTGGCCTTACCAGAGCAAACTACCCTGGTTACTCCGCAGCCCATAGCGCACGACTTGAGCTACTGGCAGGAGCTTGTGTTCTCAGACAATCATGAGCTGGGTATGGTGCAGTCCGAAAGCCGCATACAGCAGCTGCAGGCACAGCGATCCAGTGCTGACAGGATACCTGACCCTACAATAGGCTTGCGTTACTCAAATGAAAAAGACGGTGAGGAAAAGGTGGCCGGTGTTTATGTTTATGTGCCAATCTCGTTCGGCATGCGCGGCGACAATGCCGATATCGCACGCCAGCGCGCAGAGATTGCACACCAGCGTGAATTGGCACTCAGGCGCCGCCTGGAAGGTGATGTTTACTCCGCTTACACCCAGGCCGTTAATAATTACCAGATATGGCAGCAGTCCCAGCAGGCTGCGCGCAGTGTGCGTGAAAATGCAGAACTGGTGGCGCGTGCATACAGCCTGGGTGAAAGCAGCCTGACGGATGTGCTTAATGCGCGCCGTATGGCGCTTGAGTCCAGTCTGGCAAATAGCATCGCACAGCTTGATGCCAATGAAGCGCGCTATCGATTATTGCTTGATGCACACCTGCTGTGGCCTCTGGATGTGCACGACGACGTGAAAAAGTAACCCTGCAGGCAATTGCGGGTAAATTACAATGTAGCTTCCATGCGAACGCCCAGCCACCATGTCTTGTTTTGGGTGTGGTTGTTGCCGTGATTGAGCAAATACTGCCAAAATGGTTGTACGACCAAGGCGGGTATGGCGTGATAGCGGTAGCCCAGTTCCATTGATTTTTCTGAGTCGACCGGATTCCCAGATGCAATTCGATATTTTTGGCTGTTGCGTTCCAGTGCAAAAGCCATACCGAGCTCATCTTTTTCGCGCCCCGCAAGCGGTCCAGTCAATACTAAAGCTGCGCTTAGCGCCAGGTCGAATTGCGTGGTGTCGCCAACTATGACGTTCCCAATCAGACGTCAGCAAATCTGACCGCCACATTTCCAGATTTACTAACCAAAGGGATGCAGGTTCAAATACCCACCAAAAAAGGCGAAGGAACCGGACTCGGCCTGTCTATCAGCTACACCCTGGTTGCACGCTATGGCGGTTCGATTACCGTAGAAAGCGAAATTGGAAAAGGGTCTTCCTTTACGGTGATGTTGCTTGGCGAAGCAGAGGCCTGAGGCCCATCTACCCTACCTCGCTCTATGTCATATGCGCTCGTTCAGCTCATGGGATCAGGCGCATGCTGCAAGGAATTAATGAGCGGGCAGCAGATGCTTCCTCCACTTGTATCGCATTTATTGACGAGTTCGGCGAGTGTCGTTTCAATACTTTTTAAATCAGCGAGTTTCTCCCGCACACTCGCAAGCTTCTGTTCGGCTATCTTCCTGGCTTCTACGCAGTGGGTGCCGTCTTCCTGTTTTAACAACAGGGCAACCTCCTCCAGGGTGAATCCCAGCCTTTGCGCTGACTTGATGAAGTGAATGCGGGAAACGTCCGACTCTCTGTAATGACGGACGCTACCGAGGGGCTTTTTGGGTTCAGGCAAAAGATCGCGCCGCTGGTAATAGCGGATGGTTTCAACATTCACACCGGCCAGGCTCGCCAGCCTGCCTATGGTTAGCGCCTGATTTATCATCGCCATCCTCCCTGATTAGATAAATAAATACTTCTTGACTCCGTACTATAGTACAGAACTTATTCTGTCTGCACGTTCCATATTTCTGCTGCCGGGTGACTTTAATTTCCTTCCGCCGAATCCAGAAATGGCATTTGAAGTCGCAATCACTTTTTTCGAAAGGATAGTTTATGTCGCAACAAAAAAATAGCAGCATCCCCCTGATAGGCGGCGTGCTAGCAGCGATTGCCGCTTCGCTGTGCTGCATAGGGCCGTTGGTACTGGTCATGCTCGGCATGGGCGGCGCATGGGTATCCAGCCTGTCCGTGATGGAGCCATTCCGTCCATACTTACTGGTCATCGCCATCATTTTCCTGTTTTTCGCGTGGGAAAAAATATACCGGGCACCTGCAGTCGTCTGCACGCCGGGTTCACTTTGCGCCATGCCTCAAACTAACAGGACTTACAAGGTGTTGTTCTGGATAGTGGCTGCGCTGATTGTAATTTCCCTGGCCTCGCCCTATATCGCCCCATTGTTTTACTAAAGGAGTCGCACCATGAAAAAACTGCAAAAAATCATTCTCTCTTCCAGCTTCATTTTTGCTATCGCGGCAACATGGTCTGATGCCGCACTTGCAGCCATGAAGACGGTCACCCTTTCGGTCCCCGGCATGTATTGCGCGGTCTGCCCTATCACTGTGCGCAAAGCGCTGGAAAACGTGCCGGGCGTATCCAGGGCCAGCGTCACTTTTGAACCCAAAGAAGCTGTCGTGACTTTCGATGATGCCAAGACCAGCATCAAAGCACTGGAAGATGCCACCTTCGAGGCCGGTTACGAATCCAAATTAAAAAACTAGGTCGTTATCATGCAAAGAATGATGAATTTTTTATCCCGCATCGGCGACAAGGCCGGTGTGCTGGGTACGCTGGTATCGGCGATGGGTTGTGCAGCCTGCTTTCCGGCGATTGCCAGCCTGGGTGCTGCGGTAGGATTAGGCTTCCTCAGCCACTGGGAAGGCTTGTTCATCAATACACTGCTGCCTTTGTTCGCAGCTGTGGCGCTGGCGGCAAACTTCCTCGGCTGGTTCAGCCACCGGCAATACCTGCGCACAATACTGGGCATGATCGGTCCCGCGATGGTGCTGGCAACCCTGTTTCCGCTTTGGGAATATGAGTGGAGCACCGATCTGCTTTATGCCGGCATAGCCATGATGATGGCAACCTCGATATGGGATCTGTACTCGCCCGCCAATCGCCGCTGCGCAGACGGCGAGTGCGAAGTGCCGCAAAAGTAAGGGGATAAAGCCTGCACAAATATTTAAACAAGGATAATAAAAATGGTCACCACTCTTGATATTGCAGGCATGACCTGTGAGCACTGCGAAGCATCCGTACAACAGGCACTATTAACGTTGCCCGGCATAAATAGCGTAACTGCATCCTGGTCTGCGGGCAGCGCAGTGATTGAGGCAGGAAGAAAAGTTTCCACAACCGCCATGCTCGCGGCTGTTCGCGCAATCGGTTATGACGCGGAACTGGCTGGCAGCAAGGCAGCCAACTCCGCTTCCGGACTTAAAGTAGCCATCATCGGCACAGGCTCGGCAGCCTTTGCCGCAGCCATCCGTTCGGTCGAAGAAGGCGCCACCGTCACCGTCATCGAAGCCGGTACCGTGGGCGGCACCTGCGTCAACGTGGGCTGTGTACCGTCGAAGATCATGATACGCGCGGCACATGTGGCACATTTGCAGGCACAGCATCCCTTCCCGGGTTTGGCCAAACATAAGCCTGAGGTAGACCGCAAAGCACTTGTCGCGCAGCAGCAGGCACGGGTGGGAGAACTGCGCCACGCGAAATACGAAAGCATACTGGAAAGCAATCCCGGCATCAGCCTGATGCGCGGATTTGCACGCTTCGAAGATGCACATACGCTGGTGGTTAAAGATGCGTATGGAAAAGAAACACGCATACAGCCCGATCGTATCCTGATCGCCACCGGCCGTTCACCGCAGATTCCCGCGATACCCGGTCTGGCTGGTACACCCTACTGGACTTCCACCGAAGCACTGGTTGCGGAAACAATGCCGGAACATCTGATTGTGTATGGCGGCTCGGTAGTCGCGCTGGAAATTGCCCAGGCTTACCTGCGTCTGGGCAGCCGCGTCACGCTGATCGCACGCAGCACCCTGCTTTCCAAGGAAGACCCGGCTATCGGCGAAGGTCTCAAGGCTGTGCTGGAAGAAGAAGGCATGCGCGTTCTGACCCACACCCAGCTAAAAAATGTGCGGTTCAATGGCAACGTGTTTGAACTTGATACGACTGCAGAAACCATCAGCGCTGATCGCCTGCTGATCGCCACGGGACGCAGCCCGAATACATCCGGCATGGAGCTATCGCGCGCAGGCATTAAAACCGACGCGAGCGGCGCTGTTATCGTGGACGATCATCTGCGTACCTCGGCACCCAATATTTATGCGGCAGGCGATTGCACCAATGCTCCCCAGTTTGTTTATGTTGCTGCGGCTGCTGGCACCCGCGCCGCAGTCAATATGACGGGCGGCGATGCGGTGCTGGATATTTCCATCGTACCTGCAGTGGTGTTCACCGATCCGCAAGTGGCGACCGTTGGCCTCACCGAAGCACAGGCAGAAAAACAGGGCATCATTACCCTCAGCCGTACCCTCGGTCTTGAGAACGTGCCGCGTGCGCTGGCTAATTTCGACACCCGTGGTTTCATCAAACTGGTAACAGAAAAAGAGTCGGGACGTCTGCTGGGCGCTCATATCCTGGCGGCAGAAGGCGGCGAAATTATTCAAACCGCTGCACTGGCGATGCGCAACCGCATGACCGTGGCGGAACTGGCAGGCCAGTTGTTTCCTTACCTGACCATGGTGGAAGGATTGAAGCTCTGTTCACAGACCTTCACCAAGGACGTGAAACAGCTGTCCTGCTGCGCGGGCTGATCTGGAAAATAGCATAAAGGGCAACTGTTAACGGAGCAATCGCCCAAGGGGGTTGATTAAAAAACGATAGCTTCTTTCCAGCTTCTTGAGCACAAGGACTTGATCGTGAACGATTGTGATTAGGAACACTTTTAAGCGTATGAAAATACTCTCGCTGCCGCGTTGCAGCTATCGGAACCGATATTAAAAGTATCCAAGTTTCTTGGCTGAGAGGTTGAGGAAAGGCCGCTGCGTGCCCATTACGGTCATTAATGTGTTTAACAGCGATATTCAGCATCCTTCATCCAGTGAGATGAATACACCGACCATTCCACAGAATGGGCGTAATTTGATTACTACCCTGTCCTATGCGTTTTAAGCAAAAACTTCTCGCGCTCTTGATAATCTGTTGCATGCTTCGTAAGCGTCCAGCCGCCCCACCTATCAAGCTGATGGAATTTGTGCAGTTTGCTTGATCGGCAACAGCTCATCAATTCTTCGCATGCGCCACACGGGAAGTTTTTCCAGCGTATCTTTCAGCCAGGCAGCCGGTTCGATAC
>JANXWX010000190.1 GCA_025350915.1 Nitrosomonadales bacterium | reverse complement strand
CAGCTTATGTCGCGATCATTTTCAGAAATAACGTTGTTACTTTAAGCACATGTTCTTTTTGTGCTGATTTTTTCATCACAAGTGTATTGCTCATTAACATTTGATTGCGAGGTGCCAGGATCATTGTCGCGAACATTTGTGCGCAAAAGGCAGTATCGTCAAGCTGGGCCTGCTGGCTGAGATACTCAATCAGCGGTTGTAAAACTTTTTTGGGCCCCTGATTTTTAAAGGTGATTAACAAATCTTCCTGTGCCGCTTCGGTCAACAGGATGCGATACAGGCCCAGTGCCTGCGCTTGCAGGTGAAAACCGAGCAAGTAACTCGCAAAACCACTCAGCTCATCCGCAATCGCCCCGGCACCAAAACGCCAGGGCTCGACATCTGCTGTTCGCACGCGCCGCATCACCGCGGCGAACAATTCATTTTTAGACGGGAAATAGCGATACACCGTTTGCTTGGTTACGCCTGCCTCTTGCGCAATTTGATCCATGCTGCTGACACCGTAACCTTGCCGTAAAAACAATGCTTCGGCAGCAATGACGATGTCTTGCTGCTTTTGCTCTGCGTTTTGTAGGGTTTTTGACATCAATAGAAACCATTAAATCATACTTGACGGTGTGATATTACCATACTTACTAGTATGATAAATTTTTTATTCTAAAGCGCATCAATTTGGCCTTTTTTATTGTTCTCTGCTGTTTGGCCCAAGCCGGTAACTTAGACAGGCATCTAACCCGTAGTGTCAAAGCTATCCAACTCTGCAGCGCGGTCTTGGCATAGTTATCATTATTCCAGAGAAAACAGCTGCAATGCTTGAGGTATTGAATGAGCCGTTTCAGGGGTCTGCAATTCGCGACTTATGTGCACAATATGCGTGCTAACGCACAGTACTATTCCGGCTGGATGATGATAATTGCAGCAACAATTAACAAGATTCAACGTTGGGCGCTACCTTCCCGTCGCACTGCAATGTTGTATAGAGGAGCTTTAAGATGCGCAGAATACTGAATATGTGTCTCGTCGTGGTAGCAGGGTGGGCAACGCCTGCAGGTGCGGGATTTTTTTCTTCAACAGGCCCAGTCATCGCGATATTCGCCGGCCAGTTATTTCAGGGCGAAGCCGTAGGTAATCTTGATGGTTCCGGTACGATCAAAATCCATTCGAGCGTCCTGCCCAATGTCACCTGCAGCGGAGAGTTCACTTCCAGTGCTGAACTTGGTGGCGCGGGTAGCTTGATTTGCAGCGACAGCTCCGCCGCTACAATCAAGTTTCAACGCCTGAGCATATTTAGCGGTTATGGAACCGGTAATTCCGGCCGGGGGGCGATGAGTTTTACCTACGGACTCAACGCAATTGAATCCGCACCCTATTTGACTCTGCCACCGGGCAAAGCGCTCTTATTGAATGGAAAAATTTTGGCACTGGTGGACGTAGCACCAATAATCCCGGTGGTGCTGCCCGTAACGGATATTACACCTGCGGCACAATAGGCCGCGCGGGTTAGCCTCCGTAATCAAGCAGGGCAGCATCAACATTTATTTTTGAGTTTGATATCACCCAAGATATATTACTATTTACTAATGAACTAACCTGACACTTTCCATACTAATTGGCTGTGACTTAAAGAAGCATCCGGAAAACTTTTTTTCACAATGTAAGAATTGGCTTTGATTATCGTTTTAACAACAACTACTACAAGGAAAATATGAATAATACGAGTTCTATCACGAGGGCACTTGCTGGACTGTTGGTTATTATTTCACTGGGCTTTTCATCTGCGGCTATTGCCGATTCAAATGAAAGTCTTGCGGAAAATACCAAACTACCACTGCAGATTGTTAACCAGACAGGACTTAAGGTCGTTGTCCAGGTTAATTACGCAGACACCGTTCCGAACGGTATCAGCAAGCAAGTCCTGGCGACAAAAAACCTCTACGATCAATATACCGCTCTTGGCATGAAACCCGGCAAAGATTATGAAATAGTGATGGTATTCAGGGCTGATGGTGCGCAGTTTTTGCTAACTGACGAAGCATACGACCAGAAAGTTAAGCAGCCTCATCCCAAAGGAAATGCAAATCTTGCCATTCTTGAAGCATTGCAAAAAGATGGTGTAAAGATGTATGAGTGTGCGGTAGCAATGCGTTTAAAAGGCTACACACCCCAGGATATCCTTCCCTTTAGCAGAATCGTCGCATCGGGGATTGGTGCAATGGTTGATTTTGAAAAATCCGGTTATATTTCTATTACGCCCTAATAAATTAACTTTTGGATTAAATTTAAAGGCAATGGCTGAACCAGTATTCACCTATTGTCTGCTGTGTGAATGCGAAGACCAGCACGACAGGTCATTTGCCTGGTGATGCCTTTATGTTTGCTAATTTGCTCCATGCTGTTGACTCCCATGCCCTGCGTTAAAACAGGGCCTCGGGATAGATGGCGTTATCTTCCTGTTTTTATTCTGAGTTCTGACTAGCTTGGGACTTTAATCCCAATCTCATCCTCTACCGTATGACATTCCCATACTTATCAGCATGATTCAAGCTTAGATTGTTACAACGTGTTCTACGTGCATATGTGGCCATTTAAGCGAATCTGCCCCCTGCAGACTTAATTGATTTGAAATTTTAGAGTAGGATGTGTCGTGTTTTTTCGTACCGCCTGTTTGCCTTATTAACCCCGACCATTAGAAAAAGGATATACAAGCCATGCCTACCCCAGTAAAACTATTTAGTCGTCTTGTTATCAGTATATTTATACTTGCGTTGTCTGCCTGCGCCAGCGATAAAACTGCGCCAGCGCCAAAGTCTGCAACGCAGCCCGCACTCCGCCTTTACGTTTTTAACTGCGGTGAGATCGAGGTATTGGATATTTCCGTGTTTCAACCGGGTATAGACAAGGGCAAGCACAAGACCCTTACCGACTCATGCTATCTGGTGGTTCACCCCAAAGGTACCATGATGTGGGATACGGGTCTGCCCGATGCGCTTGCACAAAAACCGGAGGGAATGACGTTTATGAATACCTTCGTAATGCGTATGCCCAAGACGCTGGCATCGCAACTCAAGGAAATTGGTTACGCACCCGAGTCGATAGACAAGCTTGGGGTTTCGCATTTTCATGGCGACCATGTGGGTAACGTCGGGTTGTTCCCCAAGTCTCAACTGCTGGTTCAAAAAGAAGAGTATGCGGCAGCTTTTGGAACCGAACCGGGCAAGTATGGCTTCGACCCAACTTCTTACGCCAGCCTGAAATCCAACCATGTAAAGACACTGGATGGTGACTACGATGTCTTCGGCGACGGTGCGGTGGTAATCAAGCGTATGGTTGGACATACACCTGGCCATCAAGCCTTGTTTCTGAAACTGCCCAAGACCGGAAATATTCTGCTTTCCGGTGACCTGACCCACTACACAGACAACTGGGAGCACAAGCGGGTGCCAAGCTTTAACTTCAATAAAGAGCAGTCGATCAAAAGTATGGAAGATACGGAAAAATTCCTGAAGGACAATCATGCAATGCTATGGATACAGCATGACCTTGAGCAGAATTCCGGCATCAAACATGTACCTGCTTACTATGAGTAACCGGGAACAAGACCGTGAGGCATTGTGCAACGCAATGCCTCACAGTCTTTTGCCACAATCAATGGGGCTACTCCATTGATTTTACTTGCGCGCACCAAGCGTTCAGCTCGCCTTGTCTGAGTTCCTCTGCACTTACTTCAGCGGCAAATAGATATCTGTAATCAGGTCTATTTCTGCTGTCTCCGGCATTAAATTCAGGTAGTGAAAATACAAGGGAAAATCACGCAGATTTTCTCCACTTTTTGGCAGCCAGTCCCGGTATAGGGGATAAATGCTTTCGCCTATTCTTTCACGTGAACCATGATGGCGAACCACCACACAGCGGCCTCCCGGAATAACCCGGTACTCTACACCTTGAGTGTTTTCAGGAATGTCTTCGGTGACCGATCCGCAAATGCCGAATCTGTTGCCTTTGGCATAACCAAGTTCTCATCTCATCCACTGGTGCAAACTATAACGTGCCGGGTATTGAATGTCCTGACTGAGATTGCGTTTATTATCGACATGTAGAATGAACGTACTCAGATATTTTTGTGAATTTAAACCCTGTACAACCGGGTTTTCCCAGCCAATGCTGTTACTAATAATTAGTGCCAGGTGTAATACTGAAAATTTCTTGTGGATCCGGGTTGATTTACAGGCGATTGGGGGTTGCTACTTTTCAACTACACGCTTAAAGACATCAATCAATTCCGGATCAAATTGCGTTCCGGCAGATTTTTCCAGGCACTCAATAGCTTCTTTTTGTGGACGACCTTGCCGATAAGGCCTGTCGGCTGTGATTGCATCATACGCATCTGCAATAGCCAGAATTCGTGCACCTATCGGGATTTCAGTACCGCGCAAACCATCAGGATAGCCATTGCCATCGAACCATTCATGGTGATGACGGACAATAGGGATATAAGGTCTGAGTATACGTATCTTTGATAGTATCTGTGCGCCATCATCGGGATGGCGTTTGATGATGGAATACTCCTCTTCCGACAACCGGCCTTGTTTGTTGAGTATTGATCCAGGCACACCAATTTTTCCAATATCATGCAGCAAACCGGCAATGTGCAATTCTTCAAGCTTCTCTTTTTGCCACCCGACTCCTTCGGCCAACATCAGTGCATATTTGGTTACCCTTTTGGAGTGACCTGCCGTCCACGGTGATTTTTTTTCAACAGTTTCAGCCATACCCAAGACTGTTTCCATAAGCTGTTCAACAAGGGTCTGATAGAGCTTGGCAAGCTCTATCGCGGCTCCCATCTGACTGGCTATGGCCTGACATAGCCGGATCTTTTTGGCATCGATAGGTTCTCTGGTTTCTGAGCGGCGCTCGCTCAATACAACAATTCCGTGAACTATATCCCTGCTCATAATTGGAACACACAATGCTGATTTTGCGCCATGCATACCAAGCATACCCAATTCCGTCTCGGCTAGCGTATCCTTTATTTGCAACAGCAGGAAATCTTTCAAATTAACCACTTTCCACAGGTTAGGGCATGCCTCCTTGTGGCCGCACTCCGTAACAGCATTAACATCTGCTGGCTGAATCGGGTACTCACACTTTAATTCCAGCGTTTGTGCATCTTCATTCACCATCAAAATACGGCAATGGCTAACCCTGACAATTTCTGCCAGAACTTTTGAAAATTGGTGGAGTATGTTTGAAAGTGGCTCTTCAGTATCAATATACTGACTTGTCTCCATAAGATGCGTCAAATCTCGAGTCTGCTCCAGTATGATTTCCTCCTGCCCTTTCACGAGAGAATTTATTTTCACCATCATTTGATTGAAGGCTGAGACCATGACTCCTAGCTCGTTTGTAGATTCGCCGGTAACCAATTCACTGAAATCTCCTTTGCCAAGTCGTTCAGCACCTTTGCCAAGTTGAGTAAGCGGTTTAAAAATTAGCCGGTTAAGAATCCAGGTCAACAGAAAAATCAGCAGAGAAATCTCTATAAAATTAATTACTAAAATTTCACTGTTTTGCTTTTCAAGTAATGTGTCAACCTTGCCAGTATCCAGCAACAGGTTTATTGCGCCCAGCACTTCACCTTCTCTGGCAACATGGCACTGCATACATTTCTGGTCGGCAATGATCGGATATGTAAACCGGAGCCTGTGTGAACTTTCGCTCACTGTGACAGTTTTTAACTCCAAACTGGCTTTGCCGGTTTCATCTCTGGGCTGCCCCTCTCCTTGCATACCAAACTGGCGATTCAAAGATGCACCATGAATGATGTGCAACTCTATTACATCGGGATATCTTTGGGTAATTTCTTGGGTTGAAGCTTGTAGTGTCGCGTTATCTGCACCGTTTTCCATCTGCCCGACAAGAGATTCGCGCAAGGTTTCGCCAAACAAACTTAGTTGTTGCCGGCTTAGCCCATTTACATGTTCCAAAACTTGAGCTCTGGTTATCCAGTAACCGACACCCAGAATAATTGCAATGGATACAAAAACAGACAGGGCAACTTTTATGCGAATAGAAAACCGGTGTATATCATCCATAATCGATCACCCGAGACTTAGCCTTAAAAATATTCTGATCTATAACTATTAGCAAAGAAGTTTACATCTGGCGGAACATACTCTCAATGCCAATTTTTCACTATCATAAAGAACCAGGTTTCAGAGAACCAATCGATGTGATCAGTTTTGAAAGTTAGCAATTTCCCCGGTGAAGATTAAGCAAATAACCGCCAAATTAATATTTTAAGAATCAGGCGATATGACTCAGGCATCACAAGGTTAACTCTTCATCATGGTATTTATCTGGGTGATAAAAAAGGGTTGAAGCTTGCAACATATTCTTTACCTTTGACACAGCCCAGCTCTCATCTCATTCACACGTGGAAGTTATACCGTGCCTGATACTTGATGGACTGACTGAGATTGCGCTAATCAAGAACTAAAGGTCGTAGCCGCAAAACTAAATCGTTTAATTTACAACATTAAAAACTTGACGATCTAAAACGCCCAGGCACCCAACTGATAGTAGTCAAATCCCGAACTGCGTCCACCCAAACAACCCGCCAGAAAATCCTCTATCTGACGGTACATTTTGAGGTTGCTCGGCCAGCGGGTAATGAGGTGCCCTTCATTACCCAGCGCCAATGACTGCACCTCTTTGCGCGACGCTTTGAGTGCACTGATCATTTTTTCCGACTGTGCGCGCTGCACCCGCGCATCGTTGGCACCATAAACAATCAGCACCGGTTTTTGTATTGCGTCAGCGTAATAATAAGGCGATTTTTGTTTCATCTTCTCAAAATCTGCAGGCACCTCGGGATTGCCGAAGTAGCGTTCCCACCAATATCGACCCAGCTCACCATACGCTGGCCCTTTTTGGGTGGTAAGATCAGACAGCCCGACGATATCTATACCGCAGGCGAATTTATCGGGTGTAAACGCAAGACCGGCCAGCACCGCATAGCCGCCGAAACTACGTCCCATGATGGCGATCCTTTCAGGGTCGCTTATTCCCTGCCCCACCAGCCAGCTCATCCCATCCAACAGGTCGTCATTCATCTTGCCGCCATACTCACCAATCGCCGCTTCCATGAACTTGCGGCCGTAACCTTCTGAGCCGCGATAGTTTATCTGTGCAACAACGTAACCGCGGTTAACCAGAAATTGCGCAAGCCGATTGGTATAGTATTCCGACTCCCATCTGTCGCGGAACCAGGGGCCGCCATGAACCAGCAACACGGTAGGCAGCTTGCTGACTGTCGTTCCCTTGGGCAGGGTCAGATAACCGTGCAGGGTCAAGCCATCGCGACTTTTATACTCAAACGGTTTTACGGCAGCGTTTGCTTGCTCTTGCGGTCAAACAAATAAAACTGCTTGCCAATTGAGGTATACAGCTCAACGGTTATGCGCCGATCCTGATCATCCATGCTGGTGACGCGTAACCCCTGCGGCTTGGCAGACACAAACGTTGCCAGATCCGACTCCAACTCGCTATTCAAAAATTTAAGCTGGGGGTAGTCTGGCTCTAAATTGGCTAAAACCGGCTCGTGTAGATGTTTGCTGTAAAGCAAATCACCCACATCTACAATGGAATGCTGGTACACGATTGTCTCCATGCCGGTAACAAGATTGAGTTTGACCAGGGCCCGGAGATCGCGCCCGTGATTGGACAACATCCAAACCTCCTGCTTGTTTTCTGTCAGTGCAAGTGCTGCCACTGCATCGAAACGATCCCACCGGTAGATTGAACGCCATGCTTGCGTCTCTCCGTTCAAGAGTTCCAGTTGATATCCTTCCCCGCTTTGCAGAATCCGCCCCCACAACGTGCCGCCACTATCGGTAAGCCAGCGTGCTACCTTGCCGGGGTTAGTGGCAATGAGGTTTTCCTGAGCGGTAGCGAGATTAATCTTTACCAGGTCGAACACATGCGAATCGCGCCGGTTGTGCGCAATCAGCACATGCTGAGGATCAGTTTCAATGACCTGCTGCACGTAAGCGCGAGTGCTTTCAAATGGGGTTAAGTCTTTCGGCATTACGCTTGGGTTAGCCGTATCGACCATCAAAATATGGTAATTTTCGTTGCCTTTGTTATCGCGATAAAACAAAAGATGGCGGCTGTCTTGTGCCCACAAATAATCACCTTTTATGGAAATAATATTTACTTCGCCACTATCCAATGTTTTTACAAAAGTCGACTCGGTTAAACCGCTGACTGCCTGCCACGCCAATTTTTTTCCGTCCGGCGAAATTCGATACATACCGTTGTAGTCCGTATTGGCTACAAAATCACGTACCGGCAGCATTGTAGGTAATTGCGCTGCTTTCAAGGAGGTGTTGGTGGGTGCAACTGTGCATGCAGCAAGCATCGTGATGATCGTGGCTGTCACTAAAGCAGAGAGCGTTTGAAATACTTTGTACATATATTTTTACCTTTACCAGTAATACGTCAGTGCAATATTGACCAACGGAAACAAAATATCTTTACTATTAGAGTATGAGTTCCCGGGTACTGTATCTTCTAGCCAGCTCATACCAACCCCCGCTGCGCCTTCAACACTGATATTAGGCGAAAGATAATATTCTACGCCATAGGTAATATTTGCTGAGTTACTCTGCGTTTGATAATCTGTATTGTAACTACCTGAAGCACTAGAAGTATTTGAGCTATTATATTTGGTAATGTTTCGGCTAACTTCAAGATTCATGAACTTCGATAACATGTCTCTATTAAAGTATTTTCTGGCACCAACGGTCAAAGAATAAGCAGTACTATTGCTATCACGGTTGACCATGACAGATCCTGAATCAGATGCCCTATAACCTTGAGAAATACGGTAGCCGATTCCCGTATAAATCATGGTTGACTCACTCAGTGCCTTACGAAGAGAAAGACCATTAAGATTTTTAAATGAAACGCCCACATTACTTTGCATGATTTCATCTGCGGATGCAGTTTGAGAGATTAGACAAATAATGGCACTTAAACACGCTGTAATTAACTTCATAAAAAATCTCCAAGATATTGAGTCAAAAGACAGGCAAACAGTTAACCCGATGCAAAGATATCGTTCTGCAATATGTCCAGTTGTGTTGATATCCGAATATATTTACCAGTAATACGTCAGTGCAATGCTGGCAAGTGGAAGAGAAATAGTTTTAAAGGTTGAATATGAGCCATTTGAAGCCGTTCCCTCTGCCCAATTCATACCAATACCTGCTGCGCCCTCGATACTGATGTTGGAATATATAAAATATTCGAAACCATAGGTTATATTTACTTCAGTGCTCTGTGATTTAGAATCAAAACTGGAACCACCTGTAGCACTGGAATTGTATGAGCTATCATCTTTAGAAAAGCTGCGGCCAACATCCAGATTGATGAATCTGGATAGCTTGTCGTTATTAAGGTAAATTCTGGCCCCTACGACCCCTGTATATGTCGTGTAATTAGTAGTTGAATCAAAGGTGCCACTACCGTCATATGATGAATTTAGCTGCCCCTTACCCAAGCCGATACCCGCATAAATCATGGAGAATTCACTTAATGATTTGCGAATATACAGGCCATTAAGATTCTTAACAGAAACACCAATATTTTTCTGTATGGGTTCATCCGCGAATGTTGCTTGTGAAGTAAAACAAATAATAAAAATTAGACACGCTGCTATTAACTTCATGACATAAACCTCTGAAATATGATGTTGAGAAAGCTTGCAATTTAGCGATGACACTTAAACAAATGAAATGCAAATGTTACGCGTTACTTATTTTTTTCACGCGCTAACAAGTTACTAACTGAGCACATTCAAACAACGCTTACCATATGCAGTTTATTCGAATAGGCAGAAGCACCCTATATGCCAAAGTATCTAGATAACGACATAGTCACAGATTATGAGATCGTCACCTTTTATTTCCCCTATCTTGTATTCAATATAAATTTACCTTCTCCAAGGTCGCTCCCGACTACATCCGGATATAATCTGATGGATTTCAACTGCTTTGGAATACCTGATGACAATACAACCTAAAAACATCCAAAGAGTACTTGTTATAGGTGCTGGCCGAGGCGGCACAGCAATGCTCGAACTCTTTCTCGACGACCCGTTGATTAAAATTGTTGGCATTTTCGATTCAGACGCGCAAGCACCCGCACTGGCAATTGCGAAAAAACACGGCGTACAGATTTTTACCAATCTTACAGAAGCAATTGAAGCCAGTCGTCCTTGCCTTGCTTTCAACCTCACAGGTAATGAAAGTGTCACTGCTCTTACCGAGTCTCAGTTGGGCAGTGAGAATATCATCGGGGGCTTCCAGGCACGCTTCCTGTGGAATTTACTTACACGCCTCAAGCAAACTAATGAACAGATTACCTATCTAGCCCACCACGACACCCTTACAGCACTCCCAAACCGCATCCTGTTTTATGATCGCCTCAACCAGGCGATCACGAGGGGGCGAAGAGAGAAAGAAGTCAGTGCCGTCCTTTTTCTTGATCTCGACGGCTTTAAGAATATCAATGACATGTTCGGGCACGATGTCGGCGATGCGCTTCTGCGCGAGGTAGCAAAACGGATTGTTGCGTGCGTACGTGAATCCGACACAGTCGCACGCATAGGAGGCGATGAGTTTACGGTGCTCCTCTGCAATGTACGGAAACAGGACAGCATCAAGCGAGTGGCTGACAAAATTATCAATGCCATCGCTCGCCCGTTCATGCTGAATGGAAAAGAATGCTCTATCAGTGTCAGCATCGGCATTTCTCTCCACCCCGAAAATGGAGAAACCGCCGCGCAGTTGGTAAAAATCGCCGATGCAGCAATGTATTTGGCAAAAAACAACGGTAAGAACTGCTACCGTTTCGTTGGCAATTGAAACACAGTTTCTGAATAAATTGAGGACCGTACTTTCTTTTTGATGAGGATCGCAAGTGTATGGTTTTGGGCCGCGTAATAGCAGGTTTAACGGGTTGCTTTGTGCACCAAACTCCCCCTTCATTTCAATGAACCTGCAGCCAACTACAAAACACTAAATCGGCTGTGCCTCCCTTTCAAATCTTAAAGCTCTTGAGGAAAAGCTCTCGCTGCAGCGCTGAAACCCGACCTTTGCCAAGGCTTCGGATTAAAGACAGGCAATAAACTGATCCGACTGGCTGCACCAGCCATTCAAGGAAATCACTTCACCGTCTGTTATCATAGCGGAATGTTAAATATTCAAAATCTGACTTACCTGCAGGGTGGTACACCGCTGTTGCAGAATGTAAATTTACAGGCCTTTGCCGACCAGCGTATCGGCCTGGTGGGCAAAAACGGCTGTGGTAAATCCACGTTGTTTCGACTGATACGCGGTGAGATCAAACCCGAGAGCGGCGATGTGTCTATTCAAGCAGGCAAGACCATCGCATTTGTCGAGCAGGAGATTGCCACTTCTGAGCAACCTGCGGTTGAGTTTGTACTCGACGGCGATGTTGAACTGCGCAAACTGGAAAAAACACTGGCACAGGAAAATCACGATACGCACTGGTTTGAAGCGCAGGGCCGCTATGAGGCGATCGGCGGTTACACCGCGAAATCGCGTGCTGCACAATTGCTGAATGGCCTGGGCTTCGCCAACGATACGCTGGCGCGCCCGGTCAGCAGCTTTTCCGGCGGCTGGCGCATGCGGCTGAATCTGGCGCGGGCATTGATGCATCGTGCCGATTTGCTGCTGCTGGATGAACCCACCAACCACCTGGATCTGGAAGCGATCCTGTGGCTGGAGCAATATCTGGCGCGCTACCCCGGCAGCCTGTTGCTGGTGTCTCACGACCGCGAATTTTTAAATGCCTGCGTTAATCGCATTGCGCATGTGCATGACCACACCATCGACACCTATGCCGGTGACTACGACGATTTTGAACGCGCCCGCGCCGAAAAAATCGCCCAACAAAATCAGGCTTACAACCAGCAGCAGGCCAAGGTTGCGCACCTGGAAGATTTCGTGCGCCGCTTCCGCGCCAAGGCCACCAAGGCAAAGCAGGCGCAGAGCCGCATCAAGGCGCTGGAGCGTATCACCCGCATTGCCCCGGCGCATGTGACTGACGGCCATTTTGAACTGGAAATTGAAGCCCCCGAACGCAGCCCGGATTTGCTGATGCGAGTTGAAAATATGGGCTTCGGCTACAGCGACAAGCAATTGTTCAAGAATATGAATCTGGTGCTTCGTTCCGGCGCGCGCATCGCGCTACTCGGCCCGAACGGCGCGGGAAAATCCACGCTGATCAAATTGCTGGTGGGAGAATTGGCACCAACTACGGGCAAGCTGGAACTCACGCCCGAGATTCGTATCGGCTATTTTGCACAGCATCAACTGGAAAATCTGGACAGTGACGCCACGCCACTGCAGCACATGGAACGCCTCGCACCGAAAGAAAAAACCTTGGCCTTGCGCACTTTCCTTGGCCGCTTTGGCCTGGCCGGAGA
>JANXWX010000136.1 GCA_025350915.1 Nitrosomonadales bacterium | reverse complement strand
CCTGTGGGGATGGTTTATTTTTATCACGTTGTTGCTGATGCTGTTCATGATGGCAGCCGATACGATTTACTTCGGTACGGTACACCGCCATGTGGGCGCAGAGATTGGCGCCATCAACAGCGACATGTCTTCCATGGTGATGCTGGCAATCAGCCAATATAGCGGGGCGTTGTTTCTTTTTGGCCTTGTCGCGGTAGCGGGTGCTTTTTTCTGGCGCAAACTCACGCATCACATCCCTGCTGCACCAAACCGAATCTGGTTACGTCTGATCAGCATTTTGATTGGATTGCTGTTGCTGGCTATCCTTGGGCGCGGTGGCATCAGCGGCAAACCCATCAGCGTCGGCGAAGCATTTTTCTCCAACTCGCTACCGCAGGGCTATCTCGCACTTAACGGTGCCTTCGCGATTGCACGGGCGTTGAATGACAGCGCGCCGCCACCCAAAGTTTTCATGCCACAAGAAGATGCAATCAAACGCACACATGACTATCTGGTTGGCAAAGGCATGCCGTTTGATAATCCCGATTACCCGCTGTATCAGCGCGCGCATGCTGTCACCCCGCTGACAAAATCAACCAGCAAACCGAATGTCGTGGTCATCATGCTGGAAAGTTGGGGCGCTATGCATGTCGATGCGATGCGCAAACAAATGAACCTGCCCCCGCTTGGCGTTACGCCCAATTTTGACAGCCTGGCTCAGCATGGCCGCCTCTACACACACTTCTATGCCAATGGACAACGGTCGATTCAGGGCGCTGCGGCTGTGCTTGCAGGCATGCCAACCTTGCCCGGGATGCCCTTCCTTGGTGAAGGCCTGGAACAGAATCAGCAGAGCTTCCTGGGCGTACTGGCTCAGTCTCAGGGCTACGAAACCTCCTTCCTGCAAAGCAGCGATCGTGGCTCGCTGCGCTTTAATGCGATTGCAGCGCGGGCCGGTTTTTCAACCTATCTTGCCAACGAAGACATTCCCGAATTGCATGAACACAAAAAGACCGCCTACACCTGGGGCACCTGGGATCACAATACTTTTCAGGAAGCGAATAAACGTTTTACAGCCGCACACAAACCTTTCCTGGGTTATTTGTTCACCTCAACCTCGCATACGCCCTGGCTGATACCGGATGCGCGCTGGAGAAAATACAACGGCGACAAGGATCTGGATAAAGCGCTAAACGCGCTTTACTACGCTGACTGGGCGCTAGGTGAATTTATTGCTTCGGCCAAAAAAGCCGGCTATTACGACAACGCCATCTTCATACTGCTGGCTGACCATACCAGCGAATTTGTCGACAACATCGAAAATGCCCCCAACCTTTTCCACATACCTCTGCTCATTGTCGGCCCCGGCATCAAGAGCGGCATAGATACGCGCATCGGCAGCCAGTTTGACATCATGCCCACCATTATGGACATCGCCGGTTGGTCAACAGGCCATGCCGGCCTGGGTCGCTCACTGTTTGACAATAGCAGGCTCGATGAACGCGCCGCGCTGGGGGTGCGTGACAATGCCATCACGTGGATCACACCCAAAGGCTGGGTCTCGCATGATCTCACCCGGCGCGTTGGCGCTTCGACCGGATTATCTGACAAAGATAGCAACGAGATGGAGCAGAACCTGCTGGCGGTCTACCAGACCAGCAGCAAGCTGGAACTGGACAACCAGATTGCGCCCCCGGAGTTTTCAGGTAGAAATACCAAATAGATCTTCATAATTTTCAAACAGACTTTACGCAAAATAAAAAGGCCAGCAATCGCTGGCCTTTTTCATTGTGTTGACTTTCCGTTTATTTCGACTCAGCCACCAACGGCTCAATAATCAAATCCACTCGGCGGTTAAGCAGGCGTCCTTTCTCGGTTGCATTGTCTGCTACCGGACTGCGCTCTCCCATACCTTTTGAAACAAGTCGCTGAGGCACTACCGATTTTTGCGACAAATATTTCTCAACTGCATCGGCACGCTTTTCAGATAAGGTTTGATTGTGCTTGTCATTGCCCACATTGTCTGTGTGGCCCACGATCGTGATATGCGTTTTGCCATAACGATTCACAACTGCGGCAATTTTATCCAGCGTACTGTGGAATCCTGGTTGTATCACTGCAGAACTTGTATCAAATGCTGTCTGGCTCGTCATACTGATAAGGATGACATCATTCGGCTGCTTGCTTAACATTATCGCGCCCGAATCTTTCTCAGCAGTTAAAACCTTGTCCAGATCCTTCTTTTGACTATCCATGTAAAGGCCTACGCCGCCACCCGCTATACCACCACCCACCAGACCAATTAATGCACCCTTGGCCAGTGCATCTTTTGAAATTAGCGCGCCAAGTAACATCCCCCCGGCAGCACCATACATCGCACCTTTTTCCGTATCGGTATAACCGCGCTTATTGCCAAAATCGTCCGTTACGCAACCGGCAAGAATTAAAGTGACCATCAAAAGGCCGCTGGTAAAAGAGTTTTTTAAGTTCATAATTTGAATCCTGGAATATTTGATTTATCATTATAACTTATCACCTGCAAGATTCTTAAATACCCTTGCCAACAAATACAGCAAAGAATTAACAATGAGTTCAGAACAAGAAACTATCCTGCGCGCCAAGTTCAATATGGAAACCTCGCGTATCCACTGGAAAGAGTTGCAGCGATTTTTTGCGAGCGGTGTTGCGGTTGTCGTCAGCCCCAAGCTTGATCTGGTTGAAGTCGCATTTCAAATGCATAGCGACAATAAGGCCCAAATAGAAGCCTGGTTAGTGTCGGGCGAGCTTGCCAAAATTAGCGACGAACAGGCAGCCGCCTGGCTGTCCGCAGATATGGAAGTGTGGGCAGTGGTAGTTAGCCCCTGGGTTTTGATACAGGAAATTAAGGAAACCACGCTGCATTAGGTATATATTGCATAAAACTGTGAAGCGCTTGCTACCACACTTAAATATATAAGCAACAGCTTAATTTCCGCGAAAATCTGGACAAACCCGCTTAATTTACGGCAAAATGCACGGATGAAAAAAATCCTGGTGTTACACGGACCCAACCTGAACTTGCTCGGTACACGCGAGCCCGATGTTTATGGTCGAGTCACGTTGGACGAAATTAACAGCAAGTTAACGCAACAAGCGCAACAAAAAGGGGTAGGCCTGTCTGCAATGCAGAGCAATGCAGAATCTGTGCTGGTCGAACGGGTGCAGGCTGCCCGTCTGGATGGCACAGAGTTCATTATTATTAATCCGGCCGCCTTTACTCATACCAGTATCGCATTACGCGATGCACTTGCCGCAGTGAATATTCCCTTTATTGAAGTACACCTTTCAAATGTATTTGCACGTGAAGCTTTCCGTAAGGAATCGTTTTTTTCTGATCTCGCCGTCGGTGTGATCAGTGGTCTGGGTGCGAGCGGTTATGAACTCGCACTGCAATATGCTTTATCCAGATAATCAAGCGGGTCTATTTAAAAGCTCACCTGACTATCTGCCATTATTATTTTAGGAGTTAACATGGATTTGCGCAAAATCAAGACACTTATTGAGTTGGTAGAAAACTCCGGCATTGCTGAACTGGAAATAAAGGAAGGTGAAGAGTTTGTTCGCATTTCACGTTCATCTACTGCGGTACAACATGTGTATGCTGCACCGCAACAACACTCAGCCGCGCCAGCAGTAGCGGCTGCGCCCGCAGCTGCCGCTGCACCGGTAGCACCCGAAGGCCATGTGGTTAAATCTCCTATGGTCGGCAGTTTCTACCGCTCCCCATCTCCAGGCGCAAAAGCTTTTGTGGATATCGGCCAGACCGTTAGCGCGGGTGATACCCTGTGCATTATTGAAGCGATGAAACTGCTGAACGAAATTGAATCGGATCACAGTGGCGTAATTAAAGCCATTCTGGTTGAAAGCGGCCAGCCTGTTGAATTCGGACAGCCATTGTTCATCATCGGTTAAACATGTTTAACACAAGGAAAGCCGCATCCACCAGCACAAATGACGCTGAAAATGCGGCGTTGAAGCGTGACCTGAAACGCGCAACACCTCAGCCGGAGCCTCCAAAAATGTTTGAAAAAATTCTGATTGCCAATCGTGGAGAAATCGCACTGCGTATCCAGCGAGCCTGTCGCGAAATGGGTATTAAAACCGTTGCAGTCCATTCCGAAGCCGATGCCGAAGCAAAGTACGTCAAGCTGGCCGATGAATCGGTATGTATCGGCCCCGCCCCTTCTTCGCTTAGTTACCTGAATATTCCCGCTATCATCAGTGCGGCAGAGGTAACCGATGCGCAGGCGATTCACCCCGGTTACGGTTTCTTGTCGGAGAGTGCAGATTTTTCTGATCGTGTTGAAAAAAGCGGTTTTGTGTTTATCGGACCGCGCGCTGAAACGATACGTTTAATGGGCGATAAAGTTTCTGCCAAAATCGCGATGGCCAAGGCCGGCGTGCCTTGCGTCCCCGGTGTGGAAGGTGCATTGCCGGAAGATCCTGCCGCCATCGTCAAGATCGCACGCTCGATTGGCTACCCCGTAATCATCAAGGCTGCAGGTGGAGGCGGTGGACGCGGTATGCGCGTGGTACATACCGAAGCAGCGCTGGCCAACGCCGTTGCGATGACGCGCGCTGAAGCCCAGGCTGCCTTTAACAATCCCATGGTGTACATGGAAAAGTTTCTGGAAAATCCGCGCCACATTGAGTTTCAGGTCCTTTCAGACACGCATGGCAATGCGATCTATCTGGGCGAGCGCGATTGCTCCATGCAGCGTCGCCATCAGAAAGTATTGGAAGAAGCGCCAGCCCCGATTTTGAACAGTAAACTACGCGACAAGATTGGCGAGCGTTGCGCGGAAGCCTGCCGAAAAATCGGTTATCGCGGCGCGGGCACTTTCGAGTTCCTGTTTGAAAATGACCAGTTCTTCTTTATCGAGATGAACACCCGCGTACAGGTTGAACATCCCGTTACAGAGATGATCACAGGTATCGACATTGTGCAGCAGCAAATTAAAATCGCCGCCGGCGAGAAATTAACCATTAAGCAAAAAGATGTCGAATTAAAAGGCCACGCCATTGAGTGCCGTATTAACGCCGAACATCCGTTTAAATTCACCCCGTCGCCCGGACGCATCACCACCTGGCATCCGCCCGGTGGCCCCGGCATCCGCGTGGACTCTCATGCATACACAAACTATGTTGTGCCGCCCTATTACGATTCTATGATAGGCAAAATCATTGCCTACGGCGATACGCGAGCACAGGCGATAGCACGTATGCGCATTGCCTTGTCGGAAATGGCTGTGGCGGGTATCGATACCAACATTGCATTGCATCAGGAGTTGATGAACGACGCTGCATTTATCCACGGCGGCACCAGTATCCATTATCTGGAACACAAGCTGGCAGAGCGTAATAAAGAAAAGTGAGATGATCGTATGTCATGGCTATCTCTGACCGTTAATGCGGATGCTGCATACGCGGAGAGCCTGAGTGAGGCCCTGCTGGAATTGGGCGCACTGTCGGTCGATATGCACGATGCGGATGCGGACACACCGCAGGAAAATGCAATTTTTGGCGAACCGGGTGAACCTACATCCAGCCTGTGGTCGCACAATGCTGTCACAGCCCTGTTTTCAGCCGATGCAAATGTCGCAGCTATCCTGCAACAGGCTTCAACAGTGGTTGGACTCAAGCAGTTACCCACACATCAAATCACCACCTTGCAAGACAATGACTGGGTGCGCCTGACGCAATCCCAGTTCGACCCGATACGCATTTCACCCCGCCTGTGGATAGTGCCAACCTGGCACACACCGGTGGACGCGGATGCGATCAATATCGTGCTCGACCCCGGCTTGGCCTTTGGTACCGGCAGCCACCCCACTACGCGATTATGCTTGCGCTGGCTGGATGAGAATATTCACGGTGGTGAAAGAGTGCTGGACTACGGCTGCGGCTCAGGCATCCTCGCCATAGCCGCGATGAGGCTGGGGGCGGGTCATGCATACGGGATAGATGTGGATGCTCAAGCGGTACAATCCAGTCGTGACAATGCCCTGGCTAATCAGGTCGTCGCCACGTTTGCACTGCCTGAGGGTACGCCGCAACCGGCCGATATTGTGGTGGCAAACATCTTGACCAACCCGCTTAAAATGCTCGCCCCGCTATTGGCGGGCGCTACCCGCCAGGGCGGACGTATTGTATTATCCGGCGTACTCAGTGAACAGGCAGCGGATGTGGAACAGATCTACGCACAATGGTTCCAACTCAACACGACCGTAATGGAAGACGGTTGGGCCTGTTTGTCTGGTATGAAAAAATAGCTGGCATCAAGAAATAGCTGGCATCAAGAAATAACTGCCATTAAAAAATGACCGACATCACACAATGTCCGCAATGCGGCACCCATTTTAATATCACGCCAGAGCAGCGCGACGCGCACAAAGGCATGGTACGTTGCGGCCGCTGCCAGACTGTTTTTAACGCGGTAGAAAATATTTACTCCCCACCGCAGCAACTTGACTTGCCATTGGCACTGGATGATATTGCCGATGCAACCGGATTATTTTCCGTATATGACCCGAATGCAGATAAGTACGGCACAGTGACTATCTCTGCTGAAGCTGCTGCCAGAAAATCCAATGATTTTAGCCACATTCCCGATGTATTTATTGCGCAACGATACAAACCCGCCACACGCAAACAAACCATTTGGTTTTCTATAGGCTCGCTTTTCCTGGTGCTCGTGCTGGCGCTACAGACCATCTATTATTATCGCGTGGATATAGCAGCACGCGTGCAAGGTGCAAAGCCGGTCATGCTGAAAATTTGCGCGGTGTTCAAATGCAAACTGCCGCTGCCACAAAAAATAGACCTGATTACAATTGAATCATCCGAACTGGAAGCCGACCCCACTCTGGCGAATATCATTACCCTGCATGCCCTGCTGCGCAGCCGTGCACCCTATGCCATGAGCTACCCCAACATTGAGCTGACCCTGACGGATACACAGGATGTTGCACTTGCCCGCCGCTCGTTTACGCCAGGCGAATACTTGTCCTCAATCGACGAAATCAACAACGGTTTCCCTGCCAATCGCGAATCCACCATCAAGCTGCACATCAATACCACCGACCTTAAGCCCGCTGGTTATCGTCTGTTTTTATTCTATCCGCAATAACAAACTCGAATATTCAATGGTATTAATACCAATGGACGATATACAACGCACAATTACTCTACGATAATCCCGGTTAATCTTACAGGCGCTACAGTTTGTTGGCCCACCAACCATATGTATGGTTGGCAGATTGTTTCTTGTTAGCTAATTTATGTTTACCCGTTTATTCACAACATCAATTTTCGCGGAGACTGACCATGTATAAATTTAAAAGTATTTTTTATTGCAACCTTGCTTGTGTTCGCTGGTATCGCACAAGCGGCTATCCCACCCAAACCGCAGGTGGAATATTCTGCTGACTCAGTACTTGAAACAGCGGACGCGAAAATGCAGGGCCACGTTAACTACACGCCCACACGAGAGCGTCGCGAGATGGTTATGGGACGTGGTGGCGAAAAAATATTCATGATTATGCGCCAGGACAAAAAAGTGGCCTGGACCTTGATGCCGTCAGATAAAATGTATATTGAAACGAATATCAATCAGGCAACTCCCAACTCTCCCCCCGATGCATCCAAATATAAAATGGAACAAACCGTGATCGGACCGGATACGATAAACGGCGTCAGCACCACTAAAAACAAGGTCGTGATAACACGGCCCAAGGGTGAAAAAATGGAAGGCTTCATGTGGTTGGGCAAGGAAAATATCATGGTTAAAATTGATGCGACAGCGTCTGACAAGAACAAGAAAACCCGTTTTATGACTGAATTATCCAATCTTAAAATTGGCAAGCAAGATGCCAAGCTGTTTGAAATACCCGCAGGCTATGAAAAACTGAGTATGCCCGGCATGCCGGGTCAAGGCGGTAGTGGTGGTGCATTGAATATGAAAAACATGCTGAAAATGATGAAATAACAGTATGCCAAAGCTGCCAAACTTTCAGGATCAAACCGGATTTCAGTTATGCTAAGCAAACTTGTTTTACGAAGGGATTCCCATGGCAAGCCAACCTGAAATCACCAACATGGCATTATTCTGCGATTTTGAAAACGTGGCGCTGGGTGTGCGCGATGCCAAGTACGCGCAATTCGATATCAAAAAAGTGCTGGAACGCCTGCTCCTCAAGGGCAGCATCGTGGTCAAGAAAGCCTATTGCGACTGGGATCGCTACAAGGAATTCAAGGCGACGATGCATGAGGCCGCGTTTGAGCTGATCGAGATTCCGCATGTACGCCAGTCGGGCAAGAACTCCGCCGACATCCGCATGGTCGTCGACGCGCTCGACCTCTGCTACACCAAAGCACATGTCGACACCTTCGTCATCATCAGCGGCGATTCGGATTTTTCTCCGCTGGTATCCAAATTACGCGAGAACAATAAATACGTGATCGGCATCGGCGTGAAGGATTCGACCTCGGATTTGCTGAGTGCGAATTGCGACGAGTTTATTTTCTACGACGACCTTGTGCGCAAACAGGAAGCGAAAAAGAAACAGGCAGCACAGAAAGCACCTGCCAAACCGGCAACCGGAACCCCCAAACGCAGCGAGGCAAAAATCGAAGATGAAAAACGCCAGGAAGCGCTGGATTTCCTGGTGGAAACGGTCGAGGGCCTCATCTCGGAACGCGGCTCGGACGAAACAATCTGGGGCTCGATGCTCAAATCGACCATGCAGCGGCGCAAGCCCGGCTTTACCGAGTCCTCTTACGGCTACCGCTCGTTCAAGGAACTGATGGAAGATGCGCAGCGAAACAAACTACTCGAACTGGTACGCGACGAAAAATCAGGGCAGTACACCGTTCGTTTGCCTGCGGCAGATTAACGCAATAACCTGCAATTTATCCGGTTTTTCCTGGCTGGCTGGGCTCCCATCATCTCCTTGCCGCCCTCCCCCATCTTCCGGTATAGTGCCACCTGCCGTTCAAACCGATGGGAGAGCGTGCAGCCCCGTAAAGAGGCGCACCGCCGAAGGCGCAACACCCGTAACCGCTCAGGCTCATGAACCGTCAGGATCAGGCAAATCTGGAGAGTGTCAGGTATACCCAAGACTCGCATCGCGAGACCTTTACCCCCTCTCCCGCCACGGCGGGAGAGGGATGGGGAGAGGGGATATCGAATGACCACCGAAGGGGCACACGACAATAACACCAAGTTAAAGTTGTAATCTCTCAGGTACAAAGGACAGATGGGGCGCAGCAGATATTTTCTGCTGCGCCTTTTTTATTCTTAGAAAGAAAGCAATGACACTCCAGACGACTCCGCTAAATGCTGCACACCGCGCGATGGGCGCAAAAATGGTTGATTTTGGCGGCTGGGATATGCCGCTGCATTACGGCTCGCAACTGGAAGAACACAATCAAGTACGCACCGATGCCGGCATGTTCGACGTGTCGCATATGCGTGTGGTCGATTTTCGCGGTGAAGGCGTACGCGATTTTTTGCGTTACCTGTTGGCCAACAATGTCGATAAATTACAGAGTACCGGCAAGGCCCTGTATTCCTGCATGCTGAACCCGGAAGGTGGCGTGATAGATGATCTGATCGTTTATTTCATCAATGACACTATGTTCCGCATGGTGGTGAATGCCGGCACCGCAGAAAAAGATATCGCCTGGATGAAAGAACAGGCTGCCACCCACGCACCCAAACTGGAAATCAAACCCCGTCTAGAACTGGCGATGATAGCCGTGCAGGGCCCCAAGGCAACAGAAAGATTGTGGAACGCCATGCCCGGGTTAAGAAATCTTGCGGAAAACCTCAAGCCTTTTAGTGCGGTGGAATTGGGCACCATGTTTGTGGCACGCACCGGTTACACCGGCGAGGATGGTTTCGAAATCATGTTACCCACACAGGCTGCGCCTTTTTTCTGGGAATCATTGAGTAAGGCCGGTGTAAAACCAATCGGCCTGGGCGCACGCGACACCTTGCGCCTCGAAGCAGGCATGAATTTGTATGGCCATGATATGGATGAAACGATCAACCCGCTGGAAGCCGGGTTGGCGTGGACTGTTGATTTAAAAAGCGAACGCGATTTCATCGGTAAAGCGGCACTTTTGGCTAATCCTCCTGCACGCAAACTGGCTGGCCTGGTATTGCAGGACCGTGGTGTGATGCGTGACCACCAGGTCATCAAGAGTAGCCATGGTGATGGTGAAATTACCAGCGGCAGTTTCTCCCCCACACTGAATCAATCCATCGCACTGGCACGAATTCCTGTTGCCGTACAGGTGGGTGACACCGTGCAGGTTGTGGTACGCGACAAACTGTTAAACGCAAAAGTAGTCAAATATCCGTTTGTACGCAACGGAAAAAGTTTAGTCTAATTTTAATATTTTGAATAAGGAAACAATCATGAGCAATCCAGCCAACCTTAAATACACAGTCTCCCATGAGTGGGTTAAATCTGAAGCTGACGGAACCATCACCGTTGGCATTACGCAACACGCACAGGAACTGCTGGGCGATATGGTGTTTGTAGAAAGCCCGGAAATTGGCCGCAAATTAAAAGCGAAGGAAGAATGCGCGGTCGTGGAATCGGTTAAGGCTGCCGCCTCTATCTACGCACCCGTCTCCGGCGTGGTAACTGGGTTTAATGATGGGTTAACTAACGAGCCAGAAAAGATTAATGCCGATCCTTTTGGCGCTTGGATATTCAAGATGAAGCCGGACAATGCCGCCGATGTGGCTGCGCTGATGGATGCTGCTGCATATCAAAAGCACGTAGATAGCGAAGCCCATTAAAAATCTCACCTGAGCCTGCGGCCAGCCCCTTCCCCCTTGCACGGGGGAGGGTTAGGGTGGGGTAGAAACGGTGCATTTCACCAGGCTCCCCCATCCTAGCCTTCCCCCGTGCAAGGGGGAGGAACTGTGCGTAGAGCTTGATCTTCCTGATCAATCATAATTTTGCACAAGAATTTTTTGAAAGCCCCACATGATTACCACTGACAAATTTGTAAACCGTCACAACGGCCCGCGTGCTGCCGACATCGCAGCGATGTTAAAGAAGATTAATGCAAGTTCGGTTGATGAGCTGATTGCGCAAACCGTACCCGCGTCTATCCGCTTAAAAAAACCGTTGAACCTGCCCAGTGGCATGACAGAGTTTCAGTACCACAAACATTTGCGTGCGATTGCGGCTAAGAATAAAACGTTCAAAACCTATATCGGCCTCGGCTATTTCAATACTATTTTGCCCGCGGTTATCCAGCGCAACATCCTGGAAAACCCGGGCTGGTACACCGCCTACACCCCTTATCAGGCTGAGATTTCACAGGGGCGTCTTGAAGCCTTGCTAAATTTCCAGACCATGGTTATGGACCTGACCGGGATGGAAATTGCCAATGCGTCCTTGCTGGATGAAGGCACAGCCGCGGCTGAAGCGATGGCGATGTTGTATAACAACCGTTCACGCGATGCAACAGAAAAAGGTGCGGACAGGTTTTTTGTATCGCATGAATGTTACCCGCAAACCATTGATATCCTGAAGACGCGTGCGGCCCCTATGGGCATTGAGCTGGTGATTGGGGATTTTAAAACCGTCCACTTTGATGCCAGTATTTACGGCGCTTTGCTGCAATATCCGACAGCGGAGGGCAAGGTGTATGACTACGCCGATTTCGTGAGCAAGGCAAAAGCAAACGGCACGTCGGTTGCCGTTGCTGCGGATATTTTAAGCATGGTGTTGCTAACACCACCGGGCGAATGGGGTGCCGATGTGGTAATAGGCAGTTCGCAGCGTTTTGGTGTGCCGATGGGATACGGCGGCCCGCACGCCGCTTTCTTTGCGTGTAAAGATGCCTACAAGCGCACCATGCCCGGCCGTATTATCGGCGTATCAATTGACGCCAATGGCAACCAGGCATTGCGCATGGCTTTGCAGACGCGTGAACAGCACATTCGCCGTGACAAAGCCACTTCAAACATCTGCACCGCGCAAGCCTTGCTCGCGATCATGGCCAGCATGTATGCGGTGTATCACGGCGCAGAGGGACTCAAAGGCATTGCTCAACAGGTGCACTACACCGCGGTCACCCTGGCGAATGAACTGAAAAAGCTGGGCTACAAACTAGATGAGGGCGTTTTCTTCGACACCCTCAAAGTGACTGGCAGCGACAATATCAAGCTCAAGGAGCTGGCTGAGGCAGCGCATATTAATTTGCGCTATGTGGATAACGGCCTCACCATTGCAATCGACCAGACGACCGATGCGGATGACGTGAATGCCATCATCGCGGTGTTTGCCAGCGCAGCTGATAAAGCGGCAAACACTGTGACGCAAGAGCAGATTTTCAAACAAAACGCGCTGCTCAAAATACGCTCCTCCGCTATTCTCCAGCACCCGGTGTTTAACACCTACCATTCGGAATCCGAGATGATGCGTTACATCAAGCGCTTGGAGAACAAGGATCTGTCATTGACACACTCGATGATTTCGCTTGGCTCTTGCACGATGAAGCTGAATGCAGCCTCGGAATTATTGCCGATTACCTGGCCTGAATTTGCCAATGTGCATCCCTTTGTGCCGCTTGATCAGGTAGCGGGGTTTCAGGAAGTGATTGCCAACCTCGATAACGCGCTGAGCGAAATTACCGGTTTTGCCAAAATGAGTTTTCAACCCAATAGCGGCGCGCAGGGCGAATATGCCGGCTTGCTGGTGATACAGGCTTATCATCTCTCTCGCGGCGACACTCACCGCAATATTGCTTTAATTCCTACGTCGGCGCACGGCACCAACCCTGCCTCCGCTGCAATGTGCGGCATGAAAATCGTGCTGGTGAAGTGTGACAAAAATGGCAACATCGATGTGGAAGATCTTCGCAGCAAAGCTGCAGAGCACAAGAACGGCCTTTCCTGTCTGATGGTCACGTACCCCAGCACCCATGGGGTGTATGAAGAAAGCATCAGCGAAATCACCGGGATTATTCACGCGAACGGCGGCCAGGTGTATATGGACGGCGCTAACATGAACGCCCAGGTTGGCCTTACCAGTCCCGGCAATATTGGCGCGGACGTGTGCCATCTCAACCTGCACAAAACCTTTGCTATCCCTCACGGCGGTGGCGGACCGGGCATGGGGCCGATTGGTGTCGCCAAACATCTGGTGCCATTTTTACCTTCGCATGCGCTGGTTAAAACCGGCGGCGAGCAAGGCATACACGCTGTATCGGCTGCGCCTTACGGCAGCGCATTGATCCTGTTGATCTCCTACGGCTATATTAAAATGCTGGGCGGTGACGGCATGACCGAGGCAACCAAAGTCGCGATCCTGAATGCAAACTACATCAAGGAATCTTTAAAAGATCACTACCCTACCTTGTATAGCGGCAAGAATGGACGCTGCGCGCATGAAATGATTTTGGCCTGCGCCGAATTCAAGCGCGACGGCGGCGTGGAAGTAGGCGATATCGCCAAACGCCTGATGGACTATGGCTATCACGCACCCACCGTTTCATTCCCCGTTGCCGACACGCTGATGGTGGAGCCGACTGAAAGCGAATCGAAAGAAGAACTGGATCGCTTTTGCTCGGCGATGATTTCAATACGCAAGGAAATCGATGAAGTCATTTCCGGCAAGGCAGACAAGCAGGACAACGTGCTGAAAAATTCACCGCATACCGCAAAATCTGTCATCGCTGATAGCTGGAACCGCAGTTACTCCAGAGAGAAGGCGGTATATCCTTTACACTGGGTACGCGACAGCAAATTCTGGCCCAGTGTGGGCCGCATCGACAACGTGCGCGGTGACAAAAATCTGATTTGTGCCTGCCCACCAATCGAGTCTTATGCCGACGCTACTGTGTAACTTAAATTTAACGTGAAAATATAATGACCAAAGAAAAAGCAAACAAAACATCTGTCACTTTAGCTGGCGAACCCATTACCTTGTTTGGACAATTCCCTGAAGTAGGTCAAGTTGCGCCTGCATTTACACTGGTGGATAAAGACCTGGAAGATGTTTCACTGAAGGATTTTGCAGGCAAACGCAAGATACTGAATATCGTTCCCAGCCTGGATACGCCAACGTGTGCAGCCTCGACCCGTAAGTTCAACGAGACCGCAGACAAGTTGGGGAATATTGTCGTGCTGGTGATCTCTGCCGACCTGCCATTTGCGATGTCACGTTTCTGCGGTGCTGAAGGACTGAATAATGTCATCACGCTGTCGCTGATGCGTGGACGTGATTTTATGCGCAACTACGGCGTGAAAATTGCCGACTCAAAATTAAGCGGAGTAACTGCTCGCGCGGTGCTGGTACTGGATGAACATGACCGCATACTGCATGCCGAGCTGGTGCCGGAAATCAAGCAGGAACCCAACTACGATGCGGCATTGGCTGCATTGAAATAAGCCAAAGCACGCATGCAACAATATCCCGACAGCAGCGGGCACATCGACTGGAAGCATCCCTTGGTGACAGCAAAAGCAGCGGAGCTTGCTGATGGTTGCGATTCCGATGAAGCAGTAGCGATACAATGTTTTGAATTTGTACGCGACACAATCAAACACAGCTGGGACTACCGGATGAATCCGGTCACCTGCAAAGCCTCGGACGTATTAATTCACGGCACCGGTTACTGCTATGCCAAAAGTCATTTGCTGGCGGCGCTGTTAAGGGCAAACGGCATTCCTGCAGGGCTGTGCTACCAGCGGCTTACAACGGGCACCAATGGCCCTCCTTACTGTCTGCATGGCTTGAATGCGGTTTATCTAAAACAGCATGGCTGGTATCGCGTTGATGCCCGGGGCAACAAGCCAGGCATTACCGCAGAATTTCGCCCGCCTGTAGAAATGCTCGCTTTCCAGGTTGTTGAAGCAGCCGAGAAAGACTTTACTGAAATCTGGATAGAGCCACTTCCTTTGGTAGTGGAAGTATTGACCCGGCATAAAACTGTTCAGCAGGTCTTTGAAAATTTGCCGGACATTGAGGTAATACATGCTTAGCGCTTACAGGATCTCTTTGCAACATATCGCAGTGTTATTACTTTCACCTGAAACAGCAAAACCTAACAAAGGAGAGATGCATTGATTAGCCCGCACAAAGGCAAAACCGGTTTACGTCGTGTATGGAATGCGTTCGGCTACTCGATGCAAGGCCTCCGCGCCGCCTATAAACACGAAGATGCATTCCG
>JANXWX010000124.1 GCA_025350915.1 Nitrosomonadales bacterium | reverse complement strand
GTATCGCCCCAGCTGGCTAATCATAGGTCTTACCGAAGTTGGTATTTTTACAAATGCCCATAGCTTATTTTGTTAATTTACTTTTCACACTTCTAAAGGCCGGTCCCCATATGGGATGACCGGCCTCAGCTGAATTAAGATTGAAATTAGGATCAATTTCAAGCGCCTTTTTAAAGTAATCGCGGCACATTGTCTCCCTACCGGAAACGCATTGAATAAAAGCCAGGTACTTGTATGCTTTTACCTGCTCGGGCTTACCGCTTAAACCGGTATCCAATACACCCTGCAAAGCAGTGATGGAAGCCTGGTAATTACCTTCCTCATAACTTAACACACCATAATTGAGCTTCTTGTCAGTCGGTGTACTCGCGACCTGCCCCTGGGAACAACCTTCTGCGGATGAACCCACTCGTCCAAAATTTTGACACCCACTCAACGCAAGCAGTGTCACACATCCTATCAATATATTCCGTGTCCTCAATTCCTCAAGTCTCCGTTTGATCACTTGGCGAACGTATGATTAATCTTTAATTTTTCGCCCACCTTAACCTGAAGAGATTGCTTAAACACCGGGAAATTAGCATTACGAATTTCAACTTCGTGTTTACCCGGTGCAACTTGCAACTCCAGTAGTGGCGGCGAAATACCCTGCATTCTACCATCAAGGTAAACCTCTCCCCACGGCAAAATGACCAGGTTGATAACGGCTGCAGTGCCAATTGTTTCTTCAACTGTTCGTACTCTGGCGATGCTGGGTTTATCACTTTTTTTGGCAGCGTCGCCCTTGGTCACTTGTACCTGTTCAGCACTTTTGTTAGTAGTGACAACCGCCGCCGAAGCGCCCTGGTTCTCATCGGGATAATATCGCACCACAACCTGTTTCAAGGGGGGGGCTGGCGAACGCTTGACCACTGTCCAGGCTATCCCGATTATTATAAAAACAAGCAAGGGGCCACCTATAAATGCCAGTCGCTGTTTATTGGACGCATTCTGGAACACGCCATAGAGTACTGCGCCAAACTTAAGCGCACCCTGCAACAGATCTGATGTGGCCTTTATGAGTTTGTCTTTCGCTACCGAACTCTTTTTGGCCAGGGTAAATTCACCCGGATAGCCAATTGCGTATACCTCATGTTCGCGTACATGCTTGTCGGTTCGCGATCCCTGGTAATGGAACATCCCGGCATACTCCTGGGAGATTCTCGACACGGCATCGTAATAGGATCTCGACACCAACAACTGCCCGACATCCGCAAAATCCATCACACGCTGGGCTACGTTGATACCGTCACCCACAATATTGGGTTGATTATTAATATCCTTGACCAGCCTGACAGGCCCCAGATTAATACCCATCCTGACCAGCAACGGTGTGTCCATATACACGCCGGCGGTAAGCAAGCTGTGACGCATGCTTAGCCCAACCTTGAGTGCGTCTTCAATGTCGCCCAAAAAGCTGATCGCGGCGCCATCTCCCGTATCCAGAATAATACGGTCTTCTACAGGAATATCATTTAAGGCAGTAGATAAAAAAACGTTAAAGCCCTCCTTCAGGGAAATTTGCCCCGAAACAGCTTTTTGTGAATATTCCACAATATCCAGGAACAACACACTGCATATGATGGTTTTATTGTCCCGCTCTTCCATTCGTCCTGATCTTATATAGTTAATATTGACTACAGCAACTAGTAGATTTGCACTACCCGCGGCGGATTATAACTTTATTTAACAAACTTACCCAAGTACAAGGATTCTAATGATAGTTATGCTTTCCCGCCAGCTTTAGTTTTTTTTCGTCCGGCAACAAAAACTCCCTTTGCAGAAGCGCGTGGCCGGCTTTTCGCCGGTTCCGAACTATGCTTTTTTCCAAACGGCGATCTGGTATTGTGTTTCGGCTCCCTGGCAGCATCGGGAGCGCTTACATTAGTGTCAATCTCTTCCAGGGGTTGAGAAGGAATTCCAACCCAATCAAGGATCATCTGAACTTCGCCAGTCCCCAATTCGGCCATTTTTCCCCGCTTGATACTCGGAGGCAGGTTGATAATACCGAAGCGCACACGCATTAACCGGCTAACGGTCAGCCCCAACGCTTCAAAAGTACGGCGTACGACACGGTTGCGGCCTTCTTTTAACACCAGCCTGTACCAATGATTAAACCCCTCGCCGCCTTCGTCGGTGAGTTTTTCAAATATAACATTGCCATCTTCCAGCGCGATACCTTCCTTGGTCATCTGGCGCATCTGCTCTGGTGTCATCTGGCCTTGCACACGCACAGCATATTCACGTTCCACTTCAAAACGCGGATGCATCAGGCGATTCGCCAGCTCACCCGATGTGGTAAAAACTAACAACCCACTGGTATTGAAGTCCAGACGGCCGATGGCTATCCATTTCATGCCGCGCAGGGTGGGCAATTTTTCAAAAACATTCGTACGGTTTTCCGGATCGTCACGGCTGACAATCTCACCTTCCTGCTTGTGATAAAGCAACACCCGCGGCGGCTCTTTATCCGCCTGTGCCTTGACGTGCACAGTGCGCTTGTCGGTACGCAACAGATCGCCCTCAAACACCCGCATCCCCACTGTGGCCGGCTCACCGTTAACGGTTACCCGCCCTGCCGCGATCCACTCTTCCATTTCACGACGCGAACCGACACCCGCCTGGGCCAGCACCTTTTGTAACTTTTCGCCCTGTTCGTTCAACTTGTCGATATTATCTGTACTACTGTCAATTTTTTTCATCATAGGGGCACCTCACGTCGTTCGAGCACAGCCTGTGCCAGGGTTCCGCTATCTACATGTTCCAGCTCTCCGCCAACCGGCAATCCTCGTGCAATGCGTGATACTTTAATTCCCTGTGCACGCAGCAGGGTCGCGATGTAATGCGCGGTAGCTTCGCCTTCTACCGTAAAATTGGTTGCCAGTATGACCTCGCATGAAGTTTCCTGCGCACGCTTTACCAGCCGCTCCAAATGCAACTCCCGTGCACCTATCCCGTCCAGCGGAGACAAGCGGCCCATCAATACAAAATACATACCCTGATAGCACTGTGCCTGCTCCATCATCAGCAGGTCGGCAGGCATTTCCACCACACAAAGCAATGCAGGATCACGCCGTGTCGAACGGCACATTTCGCACACCTGGTCTTCAGAAAAATTATTGCACTTTTCGCAGTGGTGCAAGGTTTCCACGGCCTGGGTCAAGGCGTGAGCAAGGTGCAGTGCAGCGGGCTTGTCCCGCTGCAGCAAGTGATAGGCCATACGTTGGGCTGATTTTGGTCCTACACCGGGCAATACGCGCAGTGCGGCAATCAGTGCTTCCAGCGTGGAAGGTGTTTTCATCCCGTACTGAAATTAAAAGGGCAAACTCATACCGGGCGGCAAATTCATGCCCGCACCAAAACCGCTCATCTTGCCCTTGGTCGTCGCAGCTGCCTGCTTTACTGCATCATTCATTGCAGCCGCAATCAGATCCTCAAGCATTTCTTTGTCACCCATCGCGCTATCACCCAACTGCACACGGCGAACTTCATGCGAACAGGTCATGGTGATTTTTACAATGCCGGATCCCGCCTGGCCTTCCACTTCAACCTTGGCCAGTTCGTCTTGCGCTTTCTTCATGTTTGCCTGCATTTGCTGGGCTTGTTTCATCAAGCCGCCTAATCCGCCCTTCATCATATGACTCTTCCTCCGCCTTACTGTTGTATGAACTTAATTGAACTCTCGATAATCTGTGCATCAAGTTGCGCTTGTGCCTCGCGCACAAAAGGGTCCTCGGAAATAGCATCCGTTGCCACCTGCTGCCGTACCTGCTTTTCCTGTCTTTCTACAGTCGCGGGTGTCGCAGCACTCACCGGCGCACCCACAGACAGACTTAACCTGATTGGCTGTGCAAAATAGTCACTCAAGGCCGCCTGCAATTTTTCATGCGCAATTTTATTATTGAGAAATTGTTTGTGCTGCGGCGCAAGACTTAAGCTCATCTTGCCGTCCACAAAACTCTCCATCACACAGTTTTTGGCCAATTCACGCGCCATGCCTTGCACACTCAATTGCGACAACAAAACATTCCAGTCCAGTGCGGCATTTCCTGTCGCGGTAGATTCAGCTGACCTGGCCACATTTGACTCAGTTTGAATTGGCTTGGCGGGTGCTACCTTGGCATCAGCGGATTGCGCTGCTACCGGCCTGGCAACTTTTTCAACTGATATTTTATTATGTGCATCCTTTGCCGTTACAGGCGCTTCTGCACGAGCTGGCAAGACACCTGACGCTGCGGGCATAAATGCCAGCATACGCAATAGCGTCATCGTAAATCCCGCGTATTCATCCGGTGCCAGACTGATTTCGTTGCGACCATGTATCGCAATCTGATAAAACAACTGTATCTCTTCAGCGCCGAGCTGCTGCGCAAGTTCGAGCAGACGCACACGTTCTGGCTCATCTTCGGGAATGGCTGCCGGTACTGTCTGTGCCAGCGCAATACGATGCAGCAAGGTAGCAAAATCCTGCAAGGCTGCATCAAATGCAATGCTGCGTATCGCCATATCATCGGCAATGCGTAACAAACCGGCACCATCCTGCGCACGCAGCATGAGCAACAGATCGAACAAATAGCTCTGATCTATCGCACCCAGCATTGTGCGTACCGTCGCCTCCTCCACCCTGGAATCGGAATAGGCAATGGCCTGATCCATCAGACTCAGTGCATCTCGCATACTGCCCTGTGCTGCACGTGCGACCAGATTCAACGCGCCGTCCTCAAAAGGAATTTTTTCCTGCTCCAGCACATATTGCAAATGCGTCAGAATCAAAGGGGGTGGCAATTGCTTCAGGTTAAATTGCAGACAGCGCGACAGCACGGTCACCGGAATTTTTTGCGGATCAGTGGTGGCCAGAATGAATTTCACATGTGCCGGCGGCTCTTCCAGCGTCTTCAGCATCGCATTAAACGCCGACTTCGACAGCATATGAACTTCGTCGATGATATACACCTTAAAACGTCCGCTGGTTGGCGCATACAGCGCGCTTTCCAGCAGTTCGCGCATATTATCCACCTGAGTATTCGATGCCGCATCCAGCTCGATCAGGTCGATAAAGCGCCCGCTGTCGATTTCAGTACAGGCGCTGCAGATACCACAAGGTGTGGCTGTAATACCTGCTTCACAATTGAGTGACTTGGCAAAGATACGCGCGATGGTGGTTTTGCCCACGCCGCGCGTGCCGGTAAACAAATAGGCATGGTGCAGGCGGTTTTGAGTCAAGGCATTGCTTAATGCCTGCACGACATGATCCTGCCCCGCCAGTTGAGCGAAGTTCCGGGGACGCCACTTACGCGCTAAGACTGAAGTTGCAGACAAAATATTGACCGTAATAAAAGAATTTAGACATTAAACAGGTTTGCACTACTACAGAAGGAACCAGCAAGGAAAATCCTTTCTGGTTTCAAAAAAGGAGGCGAGCCTTACCCCCGGCACTTGCAGTAATTAGCTGTGGCTGCTTCCTTCCGGACCTGACCAGGTTCACTACACCACAATGCGGGGAGACCCGCCAATTCGTTCGGATAATGTACAAGTGGCGCGCCATATCTGTCGCATGCCCACTCCTTCGCACTACCCCAAAACGCCACATAATTATGCAACGAATTGATTTGTTTGATATTTTTTAGATTTACCAGAGGCGGCAAACAATGCATACTGACATTTCTAAAGACCAGCATGATAAATGAATTAGCCGTTAAAATCCATGCTGGTTTCCGTATCAGATGGCTTTCAACGGAATCATGCCTATTCGCTTCTGCCACTCTGCCGGTCCAATCTCGTGCACCGAGCGACCCAGAGTATCCACCGCAACCGTTACTGGCATGTCTTCCACTTCAAATTCATAGATAGCTTCCATACCAAGTTCGGCGAATGCGACAACTTCCGCACTGCGTATCGCTTTGGATACCAGATAGGCCGCGCCACCCACTGCGATCAGGTATATTGCACCGTGTTTTTTGATTGCATCTATACCTGTCTTGCCGCGCTCAGCCTTGCCCACCATGCCAATCAAACCTGTCTCAGCCAGCATCGTTTCGGTGAACTTGTCCATACGTGTCGCGGTAGTTGGGCCTGCGGGGCCGACCACTTCATCGCGCACCGGATCAACCGGGCCTACGTAATAAATAAAGCGGCCATTAAAATCTACCGGCAGCTTCTCACCTTTCGCCAGCATATCGACGATGCGTTTATGCGCCGCGTCGCGCCCTGTCAGCAACTTGCCGGACAACAGCACGGTTTCGCCCGGTTGCCATTTTGCAATATCCGCTTTTGTCAGCCCGTTCAGATTCACCCGACGCGCATCCTTGGCGGCGTGCCAATGCACGTCGGGATAATCTTCAAGCCTGGGCGGGGTAAATTGCGCCACACCGCTGCCATCCAGCTCAAAATGTATATGCCGCGTGGCCGCGCAATTCGGAATCATCGCAACGGGTTTGGAGGCCGCATGGGTGGGGTAATCCAGAATTTTTACATCCAGCACCGTCGTGAGACCACCCAGCCCCTGCGCACCAATACCCAGTGCGTTTACCTTGTCATATATTTCTAAACGCAATTCTTCGATTCTGTTTTGCGCGCCACGCGCCTTAAGCTCTGTCATATCTATTGATTGCATCAGCGACTCTTTGGCTAACAACATCGCTTTCTCCGCCGTGCCGCCTATGCCTATGCCGAGCATCCCCGGCGGACACCAGCCTGCGCCCATGCCGGGCAACTGGCTTAACACCCACTCAACCACATCGTCGCTCGGGTTGAGCATCACAAAGCGCGCCTTGTTCTCAGAGCCACCGCCCTTGGCACCGATACGCACATCCACCTTATCACCCGGCACCAATTCGAAATGCACAACGGCAGGTGTGTTATCACCGGTGTTTTTTCGTTTGCCGGCAGGATCAGTTACGATGGAAGCCCGCAATACGTTCTCCGGCAACAGGTAACCGTGACGCACACCTGCATTCACCATGTCGGTTACGCTCATCGTCGCGTCATCCCAACGCACGTCCGTGCCGATACGCACAAACGCCACGACTATGCCGGTGTCCTGGCACACCGGACGATGTCCCTGCGCGCTCATGCGCGAGTTGGTCAGAATCTGCGCCATCGCATCTTTCGCCGCAGGTGATTCCTCGCGCTCATAGGCTGCCGCCAGCGCGCGGATAAAATCCGCAGGATGATAATAGGAGATAAACTGCAAAGCATCGGCGATGCTGTCGATAAAATCCTGCTGGCGTATGGT
>JANXWX010000119.1 GCA_025350915.1 Nitrosomonadales bacterium | reverse complement strand
TGGTGATATTGCACATTCGATGGCGCCGGCGCTGCTTCCGCAGCTTCAATATCCTGCTCGCTGCGAATTTGCACATTCATCAACACCTGCGTTACTTCACTCTTGACACTCTCCAGCATATTTGAAAACAGCTCAAATGCTTCGCGCTTGTATTCCTGCTTGGGGTTCTTTTGTGCGTAACCACGCAAATGGATACCCTGACGCAGATGATCCAGCGCGCCAAGATGTTCACGCCAATGTGTATCCAGGCTTTGCAACATGACCAGACGCTCATAACCATGCATTACTTCTGCACCCACACGATCCACTTTAGCCTTATATTGTTGCAATCCGGCATCGACTATTTTGTCACGCAAACCTTGCTCATCCAGGGCTTTGTCCTGTTCCAGCATTTTTTCCAGCGGCATTTCCAGCTGGTACTCAGCCATCAGCGATTTTTCAAGACCGGGCACATCCCATTGCTCTTCCATGCTACCCAGCGTGATAAATTCATCAACGGTACGCATCAACACATCTTCGCGCATCACGGTTATCGTTTCTGAAATATCCTGGCTATCCATCAGTTCATTACGCTGCTGGTAGATAACTTTGCGCTGATCGTTGGCAACGTCGTCGTATTCCAGGATTTGCTTGCGCATGTCGTAGTTGCGCGCTTCAACCTTGCGCTGCGCATTTTCGATCGCCCTCGTTACCCAAACGTGTTCAATTGCCTCACCTTCCGGCAATTTAAATTTGTTCATGATTGCCGCTACGCGATCCGATGCAAAAATACGCAACAATGGATCTTCCAGCGACAAATAGAAACGGCTGGAACCAGGATCACCCTGACGGCCTGCACGTCCGCGTAACTGGTTATCCACACGACGGGACTCGTGGCGCTCGGTACCAATAATATGCAAACCACCACTGGCCACAACCTGGTCATGTATGGGTTGCCATTCGGCACGCAATTGGGTGATGCGCTGATTGCGCGTTGCATCGTCCAATGCTGCATCCATGCGAATCAGCTCAATCGGTTTTTCCACATTGCCACCCAGCACGATATCCGTACCGCGACCCGCCATATTCGTGGCAATAGTCACCATTTTAGGGCGACCTGCCTGGGCCACTATTTCCGCCTCACGCGCGTGTTGCTTCGCATTCAAAACCTGATGCGGTAATTTTTCTTTTTCCAGTAAACCGGACAGTAATTCAGAAGTCTCGATCGAGGTCGTACCGACCAGCACCGGCTGGCCACGCTGATAACAATCGCGAATATCAACAATAACCGCCTTGTATTTCTCCATTGCCGTGAGATAGACCTGATCCATTAAATCGGCTCTGATGGTCGGGCGGTGCGGTGGCACTACTACAGTTTCCAAGCTATAGATCTGCTGAAACTCAAACGCTTCTGTATCGGCCGTACCTGTCATACCGCTCAATTTGTTGTACATGCGGAAAAAATTCTGGAAGGTGATCGAAGCGAGAGTCTGGTTTTCTTTCTGAATTTCCACACCCTCTTTTGCTTCCACCGCCTGATGCAAGCCGTCAGACCAGCGACGGCCGGGCATCATACGGCCGGTAAATTCATCAACGATGATCACCTCGTTGTCCTGCACCACATAATTTTGATCGATGTGGTACAGCACATGTGCTTTTAGCGCAGCATATAAGTGATGTATCAGTGTGATATTCGCTGGATCATACAAGCTGCCGCCGGCTGGCAACAATCCTGCTTTGGCAAGCAGCGCTTCCGCATTTTCATGACCTGTTTCAGTCAGCAGAATTTGATGGTTTTTTTCATCAACACTGTAATCGCCGGGGCCTTCTTCTTCCTTCTGGCGCTCCAGGTTGGGAACCAATTTGTTCATTCTGGTATACACATCCAGATTATCTTCAGCCTGCCCGGAAATAATCAGCGGTGTACGTGCTTCGTCAATCAGGATGGAGTCTACCTCGTCTACGATGGCAAAGTTCAAGCCGCGCTGAAAACGTTCGCTGGATTGCGTGGCCATATTGTCACGCAGATAATCAAAACCAAATTCGTTATTTGTACCGTAGGTGATGTCTGCACCGTAGGCCGTCTGTTTGTCGGCATGGTCCATCTGCGTCAGGATGACGCCAACTGTTAATCCTAGAAAGTTATATAAACGTCCCATCCATTCGGAGTCACGTTTGGCCAGGTAGTCGTTCACCGTAACAACGTGCACACCTTTGCCTGACAATGCATTCAAGTAGGCGGGTAACGTCGCCATCAGTGTCTTGCCCTCACCGGTACGCATCTCGGCTATCTTGTTGTAATGCAGCACCATGCCACCGACCAGCTGCACATCGAAATGGCGCATTTGCAATGAACGCCGACCACCCTCGCGCACGACCGCAAAGGCTTCGGGTAACAATGAATCAAGTGTTTCACCCTGTTGGACTCGCTGCTTAAATTCGGCAGTTTTCGCCCGCAGCGCTTCATCTGTCAGCACTTCGATTTGCTTTTCGAGTGCATTTATTGCTACAACATTCTGGCGATATTGTTTGAGTAAGCGGTCATTTCGGCTACCAAATACACTTTTAAGCAGTTTTGAAATCATGTTCTAAATTATCTTTTCATTAACAATATTTGGGACAACGTGAATAAAAAAGGTGAGGCCTGCCATTAGAAATGGGCGCCTCACCCTTACGCAAAATCAGAAACAACTAGCCTGCCGAGTTTTGTAAAAACCTTACCGGATTTTGCGCCAATCCTTTAAACCTTACTTCAAAGTGCAAATGGTTTCCGGTTGAGCGGCCCGTGCTGCCAACATACGAAATAAGCTGGCCCCGTTTCACCACTTGCCCCACTTTTACCACTAATTTTGAAGCATGCGCATAGCGCGTCAAAATATCATTACCATGGTCAATTTCCACCAGATTGCCAAACTGGGGATGCATCGCCGCGTACACCACAATGCCACTGGCGGCAGCATGAATTGGCGTTCCTAGCGGCACAACGAAGTCAACCCCTTCATGCATCGCGCTTTTACCGGTGAACGGATCTATGCGCCAGCCAAAGTTTGATGAATACCAGCCGGAACTGACCGGCGCCACAGTATTCAACATTTTCTTCCTTAACCTGTCCTGCTGCAATAACGTTTCCAGTGCAGCCAACTTATCGCCACGGTCTGTCATCAGCTCGGACAGGCTTCCTAGTTGTTGGTTCATCGTCGACAAGGAAATATCCTGCTGACCCACAGGCACATAAGCGCCACCCTGGGCAGGCTTCTGGCTAAAGTCAATTTCTTGCGGTTTCATGCCGGCCACTTTAACCAGACGTGTGCCCAACGAGTCCAGCCTTAACAACCGCGCCTGCATCTGCCCCAGACTGACCGCCATCGTATCCAGGCTCTCGCGTAAATAGGCCTGTTGTTTTTGTTGCTCATGATTTTGCGCTGTAGCCAGCCAGGTACGCATTTCATTGCTGATACGGCTTGGTTGAAAACGGACAATGGCGTATTCTGCCGCCAGAACCGCCATCAAAAAGAGCGTAAGAAATACTGCTGCAATCGCCAACAAATGTAACCCATTCAGGGAAACGCTGCGTGTTTTTGCCAACTTGTTAGAAATTAGAATAATATTCATAACCCTTACCTCAAAGATCTTACATTTTGCCGCTACGTCTGAATTCCTTTATTGCATCCAATCAGGAGCTGAGCCAACTATCAGGCAAAGTTCGACAGCTTCACGCCTTGCAATTACTTTATGAAAAAGTGTCACCGCCTTCATTATTACGTGCCAGCCACGTCATCCAAATGGAGCAAAATATTTTGATATTAGGCGCTGATAACAGCGCGATAGCTGCAAAATTAAGACAAATGACACTGGAACTCATACGTCAGCTTAAGCTACTCAATTGCGAGGTTACTGCAATTCAAGTCAGGGTGCAAGTTACCCTGCCCCCCTCCATTCCCGTGCGCCATGCTGCATTGGTGACGGAGCATGGGCAAAAAGAACTCAATCAATTAGCAGAATCGCTGAATGACTCGCCGCTTAAAAATGCATTACAACGCCTGATCAACAGCAGTAAAAAAAATAAATAACTTCTTTTGATCAGCTAAAGCAAAAATCGCCAGGCAGTCAACACATATCGTTCAAGTAAGTAGAGCAAAACAAATACCGCAAATGCCAGCAAAATGAATCGGGCAATCTGCCAGGATAGCTTGAGATATTTTGGGTTGCGGGTAAACAGATACATGCCGACCAATACAACCAAAACAATGGCAATTAAAATGAATAGGAGCCGAAAGATAAGCATAAACCTGTTTTTCGACCTTTACACCTTCTGGGCTACGCCTATAAGCCAATTAACCTTGCTAATCTTTTCTGTCAGCGCGTGCATATCAAGCTGCCTGCAACTGTAAACGCAAAAAATCCGGTGCTTCTTCAGCTTTATCGAAGGTGACAAACTCCCAGGCTTGCTCATCCGCCAGCAGCGCGCGCAATAGGGCATTATTCAACGCATGGCCTGACTTGTAGCCGGAGAACGCACCTATCAATGGATGCCCCAGCAAATATAAATCGCCAATCGCATCCAGTACTTTATGTTTCACAAATTCATCGTCCGAACGCAAGCCGTCCGGATTCAACACACGGTATTCATCCATCACAATGGCATTGTCCAGATTGCCACCCAGCGCTAAACCCTGCGAGCGCATATATTCGACTTCCTGCATAAAGCCAAAAGTTCGGCAACGACTGACTTCCTTGATGTATGAATTCTCACCCAGATCTACGGTGACCTGCTGCTTGGTATTGGCGAACACCGGATGCGGGAAATTGATGGTGAAATTTAATTTGTAACCATTAAAAGGATCGAGGCGCACCCATTTGTCGCCATCCATTACTTCCACCGATTTCTTGATGCGCATGAACTTCTTGGCAGCCGATTGCTCCACGATACCCGCAGATTGAATCAGAAAGATAAACGTTCCGGCACTGCCATCCATAATCGGGATTTCAGAACTATTTAACTCCACAATCGCATTGTCTATACCCAAACCCGCGAAGGCCGACATTAAATGTTCGATTGTTGCGACGCGTGCGCCATTCAATTCCAGGCAAGTCGACAGGCGGGTGTCATGCACGGCATATGCTGCGGCTTTCAGCTCTGCGACAGGGCTTAAATCCACACGATGGAATACGATGCCATGATTGACAGGCGCGGGACGCAAGGTCAACGAAACCTTGTCTCCCGTATGCAAACCGACACCGGTTGCCTGAACCATATTTTTCAATGTGCGCTGCTTTACCATATTCCCAGTTTGCCCTATACCCTATAGATGCCCGACTTAATAGCTGGTTCGCATTTTAACACAGCTTACCTGCCTTATCGGCAAGTAATCCCAAACGGATTAATCACTTAACTATCAATCCGCCTGTTTACGCAGGAATGAGGGTATGTCCAGGGTTTCAACTCCGGACTGTTTCATTGCTTCCACAGTGGCTTCACGATGACGGTTGGTGCGCATGACCGCCGGCATTTCCAGCTCGCGATAATCCACCCCGACCGCATCATTGGTGCCGGTACGCTGTTGCTGCTCGTAGGCCAAAACGGGTTTTTGCTGGGTTGCACGCGGCTTGCCCAGACCGGTGGCGACAATGGTTACGCGCAAAGCATCGCCCATATTTTCGTCAAAAACCTGGCCGACTATTACCGTTGCATCATCCGCCGCCACGCTGCGCACGCATCCCATCACATCCTTGTATTCACGCATGGTGAAATTTGCACTGGCGGTGATATTCACCAGTACGCCACGTGCACCGGACAAATCAACGTCTTCCAGCAAGGGGCTGGACATCGCGCTTTTTGCGGCTTTTTGCGCCCTGTCTGAACCTGTTGACGTTGCCGAACCCATCATCGCCATGCCATTTTCAGACATCAGGGTTCTAACGTCGGCAAAGTCCACGTTGATCATGCCATCCACATTGATGACTTCGGCGATACCCGCAACAGCTCCTTGCAGAACACCATTGGATGCACGATATGCATCTATCAGCGTGGTATCTTCACCCAGTACCGTCATCAGCTTCTCATTTGGCACAATAATCAATGAGTCTACAAATTCAGTCAGCGCTTCTATGCCTGCCTGCGCCAGCTGCATACGCTTGCGTTCGTGTTCAAACGGTTTGGTGACAACAGCAACCACCAATATACCCAATTCTTTTGCAACCTGCGCCACGACAGGTGCTGCACCGGTGCCGGTACCACCGCCCATACCAGCGGTAATAAACACCATATCGACACCCGCGAGCAATTCGGCAATACGTTCGCGGTCTTCCATCGCTGCAGCCTGGCCGACTTCTGGTTTCGCGCCCGCGCCGAGGCCCTTGGTCAAGGTTCTGCCTATTTGCAGCTGCGTTACCGCTTTGTTGCCCCTGAGCGCCTGTGCGTCAGTATTGATTGCGACAAATTCCACGCCCTGCACCGATTGTTCGATCATGTGGTTGATTGCATTGCCGCCGCAACCACCCACGCCGATAACCTTGATCAGCGCGCCCTGCGGTTGTGTATCCATTATTTCAAACATAATCTTCTCTCCCCATTAAAAATAAAACGGCTAAATTACCAATTTACAAAATATCCAGAACTTTCCACTGCGCATTCATTTTTCTAAAAATTTTTCTGCATCCATGCTTTCATCCTTGCCAATACATCTTTAAATGAAGCAGATTGCATACGCATATCCTCATTGCGTTGCTGGTGCTCCATACCGTAAAGCAATAATCCAAGCGCTGTTGCAAAACGCGGCGTCTTGACCACATCGGCCAAACCGCCGGCATAACGTGGCAAGCCCAGCCTGACCGGCAGATGGAATATTTCCTCACCCAACTCCACCATGCCTTGCATTGCACTGCTGCCGCCCGTAATCACAATGCCGGACGATAGTAATTCTTCAAATCCGCTGCGGCGTAATTCGGCCTGTACCAGTGAATACAACTCTTCCACCCGAGGCTCGATCACTTCCGCCAGCGTCTGTCTGGACAGCATTCTGGCGCCGCGCTCACCCACACCTGGCACTTCGATCGGGGCATCATTCGCCAACTGGCGCAGGGCGCACCCATATTTAATCTTGATATCTTCCGCATCCTTGGTCGGAGTGCGCAGTGCCATCGCGATATCGTTGGTGATTTGATCGCCGGCAATCGGTATCACCGCGGTATGCCGAATTGCGCCTCCGGTAAAGATCGCCACATCGGTAGTGCCGCCGCCGATATCCACCAGACACACGCCCAGCTCCTTCTCATCTTCCGCCAATACGGCCTTGCTCGAGGCCAGCGGCTGCAAAATCATTTCGCTGACTTCCAGTCCGCAGCGATGCACGCATTTCAATATATTCTGCACGGCAGCCACCGCGCCAATCACGATATGCACCTCAACTTCCAGCTTCATTCCGCTCATGCCCAGCGGCTTTTTGATGCCTTCCTGGCCATCAATAGTGAACTCCTGCTCGATGATGTGCAGTGTCTGCTGGTCGCTGGGCAAACTCAAAGAGCTGGCCGTTTCCACCACACGATCGATATCCGCCTGCGTCACCTCTTTATCCTTGATCTTGATCATGCCCTTGCCGTTGGCGCCTTTGATATGGCTGCCGGCGATGCCGGTAATGACCGTACTTATCTTGCAATCCGCCATCAGCTCCGCCGTTTCAAGCGAGCGCTGTATTGCCGATACCGTCGCATCGATATTCACCACCATGCCTTTTTTCATGCCGGACGAATCGTGCATACCCACGCCGATAACTTCCAGCGTACCTTCCGGTAACACTTCACCGACTATGGTCACAATTTTCGACGTGCCAATATCCATCCCGACAATAATATTCTTGGCATCCCTGTTTATTCTCATCGCTTTACCCTTTACACCTTGCGGCCCATATGACGCCTGGATTCTGTTTGATTATTTGCTGCACTGCCCAACTGACTGACTGCAAAACCGTTCGGATAGCGCAAATCTACATGGTTATATTTATTCGTCATCGTCGCGAGGCTATAGGGATACACGGCAACAAATCGCGCCAGTCGCCGCTTGACGTGCTCCCTGCCCAACTCCAGCTGCATACCGTTATCCAGTATTAATTGCCAGGCGAAACGTGGTGACAAATTCATCGTTTTTATGCTTCTGTTTACGCCACTCAATTCTTGGCTAAATTCGGCATACTTCTCCGCAATCTGCCCTGATGTGCCGGGCTCTCCGTTAAACTCAGGCAAGTCCAGTTTGCTCTGGCCAGCAAATACTTCGCCGTAAGTATTCACCAGCGCTGACTCATTCCAACGTGCCATCGGTACATGTTCTTCCAGTGTGACTTCAAGTCCCCAGGGAAAGTGGCGTCGCAAACTCACCTTGCGCACCCAGGCCAGTTGCTCAAACACCTTCCTTGTTTGCTCGAGGTCGATTGTAAAAAAACTCCCGCCCACGGTGCGTTTGACCAGCATGTTCAACTGATTCAAATCAATTTGCTGAGGCGCATAAGTGAGCTGCACACTACGCAACTTGAATATCGGCAATTGCATTGCATAACGCATCACGCTGACTGTCACCAGTACGAGACTGATGCCAAATAGCAAGGTTGCGATAATGCGCAGCAAGCGCGTTTTATCCCACATGTGATAACTCCAATATATTCATCACCAATTGATCAAAACTTATTCCCGCCACACGCGCGGCCATCGGCACCAGACTATGGCCGGTCATACCGGGTGACGTATTAATTTCAAGCAAATACAATTTATCGTTTTCATCTTTCAGAAAATCAACACGGCCCCAGCCTGCTCCGCCTATCACCGCAAATGCTTGCTGTGCCAGATGTTGCATTTCAGCTTCTTTTTCAGCCGATAAATCGCTCGGGCACAAGTACCGCGTATCGTCGCGCAAATACTTTGCCTCGTAATCATAAAATTCATTGGCCGGCACGATCTTGATCGAGGGCAAGCATTGCTGTCCCAAAATTGCGGCCGTATATTCACCCCCGCCAATAAATTTCTCGGCTATCACCAGCGTGTCATGCCTGGCTGCTTCTTCGTAAGCGGCAGGCAATTCGGCCACCGACTTAACCTTGGTGATACCCACACTGGAACCCTCGTTTGCGGGTTTGACAAACAAGGGCAAGCCCAGTTGTTGCACCACTGCATTCCAGTCACTCTTCGCTGTCAGCAGGGTGTAATCCGGCACGGGTAAATTCATCGCCTGCCATACCAGCTTGGTGCGAAACTTATCCATCGCCAGCGCACTCGCCATGACACCGCTGCCCGAATAGGGCATATCCATCAATTCCAGTGCGCCCTGCACCGTGCCATCCTCTCCATAGCGACCATGCAATGCGATAAACACACGTTTAAAACCCTGCTCCTCCAGCTGATGCAGGCCCTGTTTAGCCGGGTCGAAAGCATGCGCATCTACCCCGCTGCGCAGCAAGGCGGCCAATACGGCAGCGCCGCTCTTCAACGAAACTTCGCGCTCGGCTGAACGCCCGCCAAACATAACAGCGACCTTGCCGAAATCTTCCGGTTTTATTTTTTTATTACTACTGTTCATTTCTTCTTCTGCTCATTTACTGTTTTATTCAAATTCTGCTTACGCTCACCAACAATGCGCACTTCTGGATGCAGATCTATACTTGTTTTCTGCATTACAACCGTCCGCACTTCTTCAATCAAATTTTCTATGTCTGCCGCAGTTGCATGATCAACATTTACAATAAAGTTGGCATGTTTCTCCGACACCTGCGCGCCACCAATTTTTTCCCCCTTGAGTCCGCTTGCTTCAATCAAGCGAGCAGCATGATCACCTTGAGGATTGCGAAACACCGAGCCGGCATTAGGCAGATTCAACGGTTGCGAATTGATGCGCTTGCTCAGCAACTCTTTAATCTCTTTTCGCGATACCTCACCATCGCCCTGCTGCAGCCTGAACCAGGCGCCAACAAATATTTCAGCTGCATTTGCAGTATCAATTCTTTCAATTTTTCTGCGCAGATGCCGATAGCCAATTTCGTATTCTGCAGGGATCCTCTCATGCAACACACCAAGACGATCCACCGTCTGCACACGTTCAACCACAGCCCACGTTTCACCACCATAACAACCGGCGTTCATCGTCAGCATGCCGCCCACCGTGCCGGGAATACCTGCAAAAAACTCGCCTCCGCGCAAATTATTGTTGGCGGAAAATCGTGCCAGTTTTGCGCCCGGTATCCCGGCCTGCGCGTAAACCGTGCCATCGTTTTCAATGCGTAATTCCGTCAATGCTGCATGCAACAACAACACCGTGCCGCGCAATCCACCATCGCGTACCAGTAAATTGCTGCCCAAACCAACTGCTAAAAGTGGTTCTGCTGCACTCAACTTACTTAAATACAACTGCAAATCCGCAAGGTCGGCTGGCTGATACATACGCTCAACCGTACCGCCCGCACGCCAACTGGTATGACGACGCATATCCACGTCATTGCGCAGCGTACCGCGCAATTCAACCGTGCCTAGATGCATCGCTTCTGTCATTTTCATGCAGTCCCCTGTTTCATTTCTTTTCCTCGGCCAGATGCATAACCAGATTGGGTACACCGCCAATGGTGCCGGCACCCATCGTAATAACCACATCGCCAGCCTGCGCAATTTGCAAAATGGATTGCGGCATGTCCTGAATGTTTTCTACAAATACCGCTTCGTTGTGGCCCGACACGCGCAGGGCACGCATCAGCGAACGGCCATCGGCCGCCACGATTTGCGGCTCGCCTGCGGCATATACTTCGGCCAGCAACAAGGTATCCACTCCGCTCAAAATTTTTACAAAATCTTCAAACAGGTCGCGGGTACGCGTATATCGGTGAGGCTGAAATGCCAACACAAGACGCCGTCCCGGAAACGCGCCACGCACGGCCGACAAGGTGGCCGCCATCTCAACTGGATGATGACCATAATCATCCAGCAAAGTAAAACTGCCTCCACTCGCCAGCGGTATATCTCCATAGCGCTGCATACGCCGACCCACGCCTTCAAACTCGGCCAGCGCGGCTACAATCGCGCTTCCCTCCACACCGACTTCAAGTGCAACCGCAATCGCGGCCAACGAGTTCAGCACATTGTGCATACCGGCCAGATTCAACGTGATATCAAGATCCATCGGCACACTGTTATGCCTGCAAATTGCAGTAAAGCGCATCTTGCCTTCCTGATGCCGCACATTCACCGCGCGTATTTGCGCCTCTTCGGATAGGCCGTAAGTTGTAATCGGCTTGCTGATACGCGGCATAATCTCGCGCACATGCACATCGTCCACACACAACATTGCTCTGCCGTAAAACGGCAGATGCTCGATAAAGTCGACAAAGGCCTGTTGCAACTTGGCAAAATCGTGTCCGTAGGTTTCCATGTGGTCTGCATCGATATTGGTGACTACAGCCAGTATCGGATGAAGATGCAGGAAAGAGGCATCCGACTCATCTGCTTCCGCCACCAGAAAATCTCCGCTGCCCAGCTTGGCGTTGGTGCCACTGCTGTTCAGCTTGCCGCCGATCACAAAGGTCGGGTCCAGTCCGGCCTTCGCCAATATGCTTGCAGTCAAACTGGTCGTGGTGGTTTTGCCATGCGTTCCGGCAATGGCGATCCCCTGCTTCAAGCGCATCAACTCGGCCAGCATCATCGCGCGCGGCACCACCGGAATTTTCCTTTCCCGCGCCGCTATAACTTCAGGATTATCATTACTCACCGCCGTCGATACCACGACCGCATCCGCATTGGTCAAATGTTTTTCCGCATGCCCAATATAGATGGTCGCACCCAGTTTTTTTAGACGCTGTGTCGCCACGCTATCGGCCAGGTCGGATCCGCTGATCTGGTAACCCAGATTAAGCAGAACTTCCGCGATGCCGTTCATACCCACTCCGCCTATACCAACGAAATGAATATGTTTTATTTTGTGTTTCATACAACCAACTCCTTGCAAACTTGCGCTACACGCTGGGCTGCTGCTGGCTGTGCCAGTGCTCGTGCGGCCTGTGCCATAACCAATGCATTTTCACGCGTCATCTCTTGCAGCACCTTGGCGAGGCTGCGCGGTGACATTTCTGTTTGTGGCAACAATATTGCCGCGCCTTTATCACTTAAAAATTTCGCGTTGTGTGTCTGATGGTCATCCACCGCATAGGGGAAAGGAATCAAAATGCTGGCTACCCCGGCGGCTGCCAACTCGGCCACCGTAAGCGCACCGGCACGGCAAACCACCAAATCAGCCCACGCATAATAATTCGCCATGTCATCCAGAAATGGCTTCACCTCTGCCGCTATACCCGCATTGTGATACAACTCCTGCACGTCACTAAAATGCCTCTTGCCAGTCTGGTGTATCACCTTGGGCTCAAGCTCCTGCGGCATACAAAACAAAGCCTGTGGCAGACATTCGTTAATTGCCTGCGCGCCGAGGCTACCACCCACTACCAGCACATTCAGTACACCGCTGCGTGTAGCGTACCGTTGCCCTGGTTCAGGCAGCGCAGCGATACTGTCGCGCACCGGATTGCCACACCACTCAGCGCCCTTTAGCACTCCGGGAAAGCCACTCATGACACGCACCGATATTTTAGCCAACGCCTTGTTGCTCATCCCCGCGACAGAATTTTGCTCATGTATCACCAGTGGTTTGCGTAACAGCGCGGCCATCACGCCACCCGGGAAAGTGATATAGCCGCCCATACCAAGCAAGACATCCGGACGATAACGAAATATCGCAACCGCGCTCTGCCACAGAGCAATTAATAAATTAAAGGGCAACATTAATTTTCGCAGCAACCCTTTGCCACGCAACCCCGAAAAACGCACCCAGGCTATTTCGTAACCCTGCTTTGGCACCAGCTCAGCTTCCATGCTGTTGGGGGCACCCAGCCAGGTTACTTTCCAGCCATCGGCACGCAGAACATCCGCGACAGCTAATGCCGGAAAAATGTGACCACCTGTACCACCAGCCATAATTAATATCGACCTAGTCATGAAACAACTCCGCTCTTGTCATATTTTCAGTGCAGACTAATGCGCGATTTTTGCGCGTTATGTCGGAGCTAAAAATATGGCCTCCGGTGCCGCCTGCCATAAACATGATGTTGCGGTTCATATTGGCAGTCCCTTCATCACCCGGCGATTTTGGCTATGGCCGCCACTCCGTGGCTTAACTTGCTTGCGCAAGTTAGCCTTCACCGAAACAAACGAGTCATTCAAGTAATGTGTCATATCGGCAACCCGCGCATAACTCGTCTGTTTTCCCAATCAATGCGCAGCAGCATGGCTATCGCCACACAGTTCACCAATATGCCACTGCCACCGTAACTCATCAGGGGCAGCGTCAATCCCTTGGTGGGCAGCACGCCCATATTCACGCCAATATTGATCATTGCCTGTATCCCCAGCCACGCGGCAATGCCCTGCGCAACCAATGCCGCAAAAAGGCGATCAAGCATCACAGCTTGACGCCCGATGGCAAACGCACGGCTAATCAAACCAGCAAACAGTAAAATGATTGCAGTTACGCCCACCAAACCCAACTCTTCGGCGATCACAGCCATCAAAAAATCGGTATGCGCTTCCGGCAAATAAAATAATTTTTCCACACTCGCACCCAGCCCCACGCCAAACCACTCTCCTCGCCCAAATGCGATCAACGCATGGCTCAACTGATATCCCTTGCCGAACGGATCTGCCCATGGATCCATAAAGCTGGTGACGCGCTGCAGCCGATAGGGTGAGAACACGATGAGCGCGGTAAAGGCAGCAGGCAGTGCCATCAGCAAGGCTGCAAACACTTTTAACTTATAACCACCCAGCCATAAAGTGCACATTGCGATCGCACAGATCACCACAAAGGCACCCATGTCCGGCTCGGTCAGCAACAACACGCCAACAATCAGCATCACCACAAACATCGGCAAGAACGCTTTACTGAAACTGTTTTTGACGATACCTTTTCTTACCGTGTAATCGGCCGCATATAACACCACAATCAGCTTCATTAATTCAGATGGCTGCAGGTTAAACACATACAGAGACAGCCAGCGACGACTGCCGTTTACTTCGCGCCCGACTCCCGGAATCACGACCAGTATTAACAAAACAACGCCCAACATAAACAAAAATGGCGCAATGCCTTGCCAGGTTTTGGAAGGTATTTGGAAAGCCATGACACCGGCGAGCACTCCCAAAAATATGTATAGACTATGCCGCAACAAATAATAACTTTGCTGATACCCGGTCGCTTTCGACGCTTCCGCGGTGGCGATTGAGGATGAATAAACCATCACCAAGCCGATCGACAGTATCGCGACGACTATCCATGTCAACACTGCATCGTACTCAACCGACTGTGCGGTTGCCGTTTTGGAGTTAAACAGCTTCACTGCACTCTGTATCATGCGGTCTCCTTCTCAAGGAGGTGTACTGCACTGACAAAGGCTTCGGCACGATGCACATAGTTGCGGTACATATCAAAACTCGCACAAGCGGGCGACATCAACACCGCATCTCCGGGTTGCGCCTGTGCCGCACTCAAACGCACTGCCTCGTTCATATCGGCCGCTGAAAATATCGGCACATCACAGTTTTGCAACACAGCGGCTATTTTTTCGGCGTCGCGTCCGATCAACACAACAGCACGCGCATGCTTGCTCACGGCAGGCTCAAGGGGTGAAAAATCCTGTCCCTTACC
>JANXWX010000083.1 GCA_025350915.1 Nitrosomonadales bacterium | reverse complement strand
GACCCAGTTGAAGCGGGTGCAAACAGTGGTTAGTACGTCCAGCCAATCTGTGCGATCTTCATCGCACAGAAAGATGTCTTCGCGATGATCACCGCGTGAGGTGACATGGTAAAGAGCCCCTGCAAATTCAAGTCTGAGTGGTCTGGCCATTCGGAATCATAGCAGAAAATGTTTGAATGTTAGAACTGACCCCGTGATTCTGCGGCTGATGCCGCTGCTTAATCTTGTGAGCACAGAGATTGAAAACTATGAAAACAAACATCATGCCCTGCCCGATGCAGCACCTTCTGCAGTACTCGCTTATTTGATGGATGAACACCATCTGAAGCAAAGTGATTTGGCTGAAGAACTGGGCGGGCAAAGCATCGTCTCCGCGATATTGAACAACAAACGTGAACTCAATACGCGTCAGGTGAAGGCGTTAGCCAAACGGTTTAACGTTTCACCGGCAGTGTTTTTGTAAACCTTTGTATGCAGTGCGCCTGAAGATTGCCGTGACCTGCACGGCATCTTGAATCTAACCATAGAAAAAACAACTTCGCCAAAGGTAGCCCGGCGAAGTTGCAGTTGAATTTGATTGTTGGGTTACGCGATAAAACCGCCAACCCAACCTACAGGCTACCGTTCTGACCATTATTGCAGTCATTATAGGCTCACGGTCGGACGTTCTTCCCTATTGAATTTCTTTATAAGAACCTGGAGAAGTAATTCCAGAAAATTTCTTTCCTTTTTGATAGATTGTTACCGTCGGCGGAAAAATGACAGCATCCCATAACATAGGTGTTTTGTTAGGCACCAATACGCATCCTAGGTAAGTGATATTGTCAGCACTTAATGGATCTCCGTGGAGTTTCTGATATTTATCATTACCCATTAAATGAGATTGTAAGTTTTGTGTAACCGATTCATTATAGATTCTGATAGCGAGTTGAACGGAGTCATAATTTTTGCAAATTATCGCTCCTGGAATAAATGGCGACATACTGGTAGCTAGCACAAATTTATATTTCTCAGGTATTGCACCAATCTGTTTTTTAAATTCGTTTATATTTTTCTGAGTTTCTTCATCTATTGCCTGTCCGCGCTCGTACATCATATTTAATTTCATTTGTGATTCGGCATTTCCTTGCATAGCAGATAATTTATACCACTTTGCCGCTTCTTCATATTTAGACTTATCTTTTAATATGACGTAATACCAATCAGCCACCATCTTCTGAGCTTCAGGGTTTCCATTATCAGCAGCTATTTGATAATATTTCATCGCTTCAGCGTAATTTTTAATTTCTTGCCCCTTTTTATAATACCAATCACCTACTTTCTTTTTCGATGCTTCGTCCCCCTGCTGAGCAGCTAATTCATACCACTTTAATGCCTCTGAATTGTCTTGTGGTACACCCAAGCCGTTTTCATATATTTGTCCAAGACCATACTGAGCCGCAGAAAATCCTTGAGCAGCAGATTTCTGAAGCCACAAGTTAGCGATATTGTAATCCTGGTCAATCCCCTGACCCTGTAAGTACTTCGCACCAAGAAGAGATTGCGCAATAGCATTACCTTGATCAGCAGCCTTCTGATACCAGTAGACTGCAAGCTTATAATCTTTAGTGTCACCAACAAGATTTTCATACATCTGTCCTAGGTTGACTTGAGCAATAGCATCACCTTGATCAGCAGCTTTCTGATACCAGTAGGCTGCACGTTTATAATTTTTGGTAACACCAACAGCATTTTCATACATCTGCCCAAGGTTGCATTGAGCAATTGCTTCGCCTTGTTCAGCAGCCTTCTGATACCAGTATATTGCTCGTTTATAATCTTTCAGATTATTTTGATACAAAACACCAAGAGCATTTTGTGCAGCAGTGAACCCTTGTTTTGCAGCCTTCATAAACCAAAAAATAGCAAGTTTATAATCCTGAGTAACACCTTGTCCTTCACGATACATAACCCCAATTCTTGCTTGGGCTCTTGGATTTCCTTGCTTTGCCAAATCAAAAAATAATGGGAATGCTTCGGAGAAATTTTTTTCTTCTAATAATTTATTGGCATTCTTCAATTCAGCGATTTCATTAACGGCCTCATCAGCAGCCATCACCCCAGTCGAAAATTGCAGCATATACACTATTAATACAATCAGAATTTTTTTCATCTTAGCTCCCTTTATGTCAAGCAGAGTAACCGTTGTATGAATCGCCCCGAGTATCATGGAGGCCATTTAGTTTAAGTTACACAGCCCCCGCATTCTGCTTGGCAAGCTGCAGGTAATATTTTGCCTCAGCTTCTGCCGGAGGGAGATATCCAACTGAAGAGAGTAGTCGCTGATTGTTAAACAGGTTACCCATTCCAGGGTTGCCAATTCAACACTTTCAACGGTTTTTCATGGCCCCGCGCCGATGGAAAGCCGGTGTCAGGCCTTACATTTTACACTCTCAAGTTGGAGGCGTAATATCGGGATGCCATTTTGAGATACGAAGAACTATTTCCCGCAGGCACCACAAATAAAGCTACAGCTTCCCCTTAACCCAATCGTTAACTCCCGCCAGCGCCGCTGCCAAATTCTCCGGCTGAGTTCCACCCGCCTGCGCCATGTCTGGGCGACCACCGCCTTTGCCGCCAACCTGTTGCGCCACGAAGTTAACCAGTTCACCGGCTTTAACTTTGGAAGTGGTATCCGCAGTCACACCCGCAATCAAACTCACCTTACCATCTGCAACCGCCGCCAGCACGATGGCCGCGGTCTTGAGTTTATCCTTCAACTTGTCCATCGTCTCACGCAGGGTAGCGGCATCGGCACCTTCCATCTTGACCGCCAACACTTTCACGCCATTAATCTCCACCGCCTGAGTCAGCAGCTCATCCCCCTGCGAAGAAGCCAGTTTCGATTTCAGTGCTGACAATTCTTTTTCCAGCGATTTCACATTGTCGATAATTTGCGCAACGCGTGTGGCCGCTTCCTGCGGCTGTGACTTCACTGCATCGGCCACTTGCTGCAACTGCTGTTGCTGTAACTCAATCCGCGCCAGCGCGCCCGTTCCCGTCACCGCCTCCACGCGGCGTATACCTGCTGCGACACCGCTCTCGGCCACGATCTTGAACAGGCCAATGTCGCCCGTG
>JANXWX010000040.1 GCA_025350915.1 Nitrosomonadales bacterium | reverse complement strand
CAAGCAGGTCGCGATACTGGTGCCCACTACCTTGCTGGCCGAGCAGCACTTCCAGAATTTCTCTACGCGCTTTGCCGACTGGCCGATCAAGATTGCGGAGCTTTCTCGTTTCAGGTCTGCCAAGGAGCAGACGTTGGCACTAAAGGAGATGGAAGACGGCAAACTCGACATCATCATCGGCATGCACAAGTTGATACAGAAGGGCATCAACTTCAAGAATCTGGGCCTGGTGATCATCGACGAGGAACACCGCTTTGGCGTGCAGCAGAAGGAGCGCCTCAAAGCCCTGCGTTCCGAGGTGGATGTGCTGACCCTCACCGCCACGCCGATACCGCGCACCCTGGCGATGTCGCTGGAAGGCCTGCGCGATTTCTCGGTGATTGCCACCGCGCCGCAGCGCCGCTTGTCGATCAAGACCTTTGTCAGCAACTATGACCGCGGCGTAATCCGCGAGGCGGTGCTGCGCGAGCTGAAGCGCGGCGGGCAAGTATATTTCCTGCACAACGAGGTCAGCACCATCCAGAATATACTGGAGAACTTAACCGACTTGCTGCCGGAAGCGCGCATCCGCGTGGCGCACGGGCAGGTGGGCGAGCGCGATCTGGAAGCGGTGATGCGCGACTTTTACCACCAGCGCTTTAACGTGCTGCTGTGCACCACCATTATAGAAACCGGTATCGACATCCCCACCGCCAACACTATCATCATGAACCGCGCGGATAGATTCGGATTAGCGCAGATGCACCAGCTGCGCGGACGCGTCGGACGCTCGCACCATCAGGCCTATGCTTACTTGCTGGTGGACAGCCTGGAAGGCCTCACCGCGCAGGCGAAAAAACGGCTGGAGGCGATCCAGGCGATGGAACAATTGGGCAGCGGTTTCTATCTCGCGATGCACGATCTGGAAATTCGCGGCGCGGGCGAAGTGCTGGGCGAGTCGCAAAGCGGCGAGATGCAGGAGATTGGTTTTTCGCTTTACACCGACATGCTCAACGCCGCCATCACCTCGCTGCGCCAGGGCCACGAGCCGGACATGGCGCACCCGCTGGGCGTCACCACCGAGATCAACCTGCACACACCCGCACTGCTGCCCAGCGACTACTGCGGCGACATCCACCAGCGCCTGATGATTTACAAACGCCTGGCCAACTGCAACACCCTGGACGAGATGGACGACATGCACCAGGAACTGATAGACCGCTTCGGCCTGCTGCCCCCGCCCGCCCATGTCCTGCTCGACAGCCACCGCCTGCGCATCATGGCGAAGCCGCTGGGCATTATTAAAGTGGATGCTTCCGCCGATGCGATATCGGTTCAATTTGTACCCAACCCGCCGATCGACCCGATGAAGATCATCACGATGATCCAGAGCAAACGCCATATCAAACTGAACGGGCCGGACAAGCTGAAGATTGAGTTGAAGTATGGCGACCTGGCGCAACGGGTGCTGGCGATCAAGAATTTGTTTAAGGAATTAAATTGACTCTTTTGACACTTTTCCACACACCTTGTGTTTAAGCCCTTTCAAGCGCCAGCTAGCCAATTTAGTCATCTATTGATTGAATTCCCGATAATTTCACTATACTATCAAACTCGACTCGTAATTTTCCAGGATCGGCCGCCTCATATAACCAGGAGAGTTGCCCTGTGTATAAGCCCGGGTGAACATCTGTAATCTGAAATCCGTACTACACCACCCCGAGCACAAGCCGGTTATTTTTATTGCATTTTTATGGTTGATGTTGTTTGGTAACGCAGGCGAAGCTGCATGGTCATGGTAGACATGACAGAAACTGTTTTTCTAAACCCCTTTGAAAGGGCTGCAACTGATGAGCATACGCGCCCGGCTTTTTCTGCTGGTTTTGTTTGCAACACTGATTCCCGCCCTGGTCGGTGCAGTGCTGTTTCTGGACTATCGCAACGGGCAAATAACTGACGCACGGCGTAACCTTGCTGCTTCTACACGGTTGATTGCACAGGGCTTGACCAACACAGTTCGCGGCACCGCACAGCTCGAATACGGATTGTCGCGGGCACGCGAATTCGATACCAGTGACCGGGCTGCTTGCTCTGCTTTTCTGGCTGACGTGCTCAAGGAATTTCCGCTCTACACCGGTTTACTGACAATCAAGCCGAATGGGGATCTGTTTTGTGATTCTCTCCGCACCAATAAGACACTCAATCTCAAAGACCGCCAATATTTTCAGCAAGCGCTGACCGCACAAAATCCCCTTGCCATAGAACCCGTGTTTGGCCGACTGACCGGCATTGCTGTTTTGCAAGTGGCGTACGGGGTACGCAATGCAAAGGGAGTGACCAAATTTGTGATGCTTGCCTCGGTGAATCTGGAAAAATATATTCAACTGCGAACCAATAATCTGCCGCAAAAGGATGCAATTGTTGTGCTGGTCGATGCCAACGGAAAGATTCTTACATGGATTCCCAACAGGGAAAAATTACTCGGCTCATCCATCACCAACACTCCGTTGTTTCGTTTTGCGCAGGCGCAAACGGAGGAAAATATTCGCGAAATTGAAGACACTGATGGCACAATCCGGATCTGGTCAGCCAGTGTGATGCCGGACCTCCCCGATAGCGGACTGCACATACTGGTTGGAGTATCGAAAAACGATTTGCTAGCCGAAGCAGACGAGGGGCTTACCAAAGCGCTCGCGACACTCAGTGTGGTATGGCTGCTGGCTTTTGCGAGTGCGTGGGCGCTAACAGAGCTGGGCATACGCCGCCAGGTGACAAGCATTATTACCGCAGTTAAAAAACTGGGAAGCGGTGATACCAATGCGCGTACAGGTTTGCCGCATACAAAGGACGAATTCGGCCAGCTTGCTCACAATCTTGATAACATGGCCGACGCATTGCAGGCACGCCAGTCCGAGGCGGTGCGTGCGGAAGCGCGCTTCACCAACATCGTCAATCTTGCGACGGACGCCATCATCAGCATCGATGAGGAGCAACGCATCCTCACTTTTAATTATGGTGCCGAACAAATTTTTGGCTACACAGCGGCAGAGATGCTGGGACAGCCGCTGAGCAGGTTGCTACCGGAACGCTATACCGAAGCACACCACCAGCATGTACGCCAGTTCGCGGAATCGACTGAGGTAGCAAGGCACATGAACAAACGTCCGGATATTTTCGGCAAGCGTAAGGACGGTAGCGAATTTCCTGCTGAAGCCAGCATCTCACGCGCACAGGAAAATGGAAAACAAGTCTTCACCGTTTTCCTGCGCGACATTAGCGAACGCAAGGAGGCGGGAAAAAAGCTGCGGCAAAAGGATGAATTGCTGACCATGGTGGGCGAAATGGCCAAAGTGGGCGGATGGGAGTTCGACGCCCGAACCCTGAAAGCGACCTGGACAGACGAGGTGGCCAAGATTCACGACACAGATCCAAAGAATCCAACCGGTGTGGAATCAGGCATCAAGTACTATTGCGAGGAGTCGCGGAAAATAATCGAAGCCGCCGTCAAGGATGCGATAGAACAGGGCAAGTCATACGATCTGGAACTGGAAATAATCACCGCCAAGGGAGTGCGCAAATGGGTAAGAACCATCGGTCAGGCCGTCAAAGAGAACGGCTTGGTCGTCAAGGTGTGGGGTTCATTCCAGGATATCACCAGACAGAAGCGTGCCGAGGAAGAAATCCGCCAGCTCAACATCAACCTCGAGCGGCGCATTCTCGATCGCACCTCTGAACTGGCTGCCGCCAATCAGGAGCTGGAAGCATTCAGCTACTCGGTGTCGCACGACTTGCGCACGCCTTTGCGCGCAATTGACGGCTTTAGCCAGGTCATCGTTGAGGATTTTGCCAACAAGATTGAACCCCAAGCGATGGATTATCTGGGCCGGATACGCGCCGCCAGCCAGCGCATGGGTGTACTGATTGACGACATGCTTGCACTTTCGCGCGTGACTCGCACCGAGATGCTGCGCAATACTGTTAATCTCAGCTTGCTGGCAAACAATGTATTGGAAGAATTACAGAAGAGCGCCCCCGATCGCAAAGTTCATTGGAAGATCGAATCCGGATTGACGTGTATGGGGGACTTACGGCTTTTAAATATGGCAATGGTCAACCTGTTCAGCAATGCCTGGAAATTCACCGCCCATTCAGCACAGCCCCGAATCGAATTCGGAGCCAGCCTTGGCACCGATGGCACACCAGAATTTTTCGTGCGTGATAACGGCGCCGGTTTCGATATGGCCTACGCCAACAAACTATTTGGCCCGTTCCAGCGTTTGCATAGCGCTACCGAGTTTCCCGGCACCGGGGTTGGCCTGGCGATCGTAAAGCGCATTATTCTCCGTCAC
>JANXWX010000008.1 GCA_025350915.1 Nitrosomonadales bacterium | reverse complement strand
GCGTGCCCGTTTTGACTTCGTGCAGGAAGCGACACTGAAGGCAGAACGTGAAACTGGAGAGCGTAAAGGTCACTACCTGAACGTTACTGCACCAACGCCTGAAGAAATGTACAAGCGTGCTGAATACGCAAAAGAAATCGGCGCACCGATCATTATGCATGACTACCTGACTGGCGGTTTCTGCGCTAACACAGGTTTGGCTAACTGGTGTCGTGACAACGGTATGTTGTTGCACATCCACCGCGCGATGCACGGTGTTATCGACCGTAACCCTCACCATGGTATTCACTTCCGAGTCTTGGCAAAAGCGCTGCGTCTGTCCGGCGGTGACCACCTGCACTCCGGTACTGTTGTAGGTAAACTTGAAGGTGACCGCGCGCCAACATTGGGTTTTGTTGACTTGATGCGTGACAGCTTCATCAAGGAAGACCGCGCTCGCGGTATCTTCTTTGACCAGGATTGGGGTTCAATGCCAGGCGTGTTCCCGGTTGCATCCGGTGGTATTCACGTTTGGCATATGCCAGCGCTGGTTAACATCTTCGGCGACGATGCTTGCTTGCAGTTTGGTGGCGGTACATTGGGTCACCCATGGGGTAACGCAGCAGGTGCAGCAGCTAACCGCGTGGCGCTGGAAGCTTGCGTAGAAGCACGTAACTCAGGCCGTGAACTGGAAAAAGAAGGCAAGGACATTCTGACTAAAGCAGCAGCCAGCAGCCCGGAACTGAAAATCGCGATGGAAACTTGGAAAGAAATCAAGTTTGAATTCGATACAGTTGACAAGCTGGACGTAGCCCACAAGTAAGCTTAGTCCCCACGGAAATGACTTGGGTCGCATGTAATGTGTGCCCAGTCTTAATAAAATTATTTAAAGGAATATAGTCATGAGTGAAATGCAAGATTACAAATCACGCGTAAGTGATCCAGCCAGCCGTAAATTCGAAACTTTTTCATATCTGCCACAGATGACTACTGAGCAGATCAGAAAACAAATTGAATACATTGTTAAAAAAGGCTGGAATCCAGGTCTGGAGCACACAGAGCCAGAGCACCTGATGGACAACTACTGGTACATGTGGAAGCTGCCGATGTTCGGCGAAACCGATGTGGATGTTGTAATGAAGGAAGCAGAGGCGTGTCGCAAAGCTAACCCTAACAACCACATTCGTCTGCTTGCTTATGATAACTTCAAGCAATCACAAGGTACGAACATGGTAATTTTCCGCGGCAAGACAGTTTAACCGAGCACGGGTAACCCAAATAAATCCCCGTTGCCGCAAGGTGGCGGGGATTTTTTCTGGAGCAATCTAAAAAAAGGAAAGCGATATGAGCGACATAATCAAGCAATACAGAATCGAAAAAGAACCTTATTACCGTACGGTTGCTGATGAAGTGGATTTATACGAAGCTGCTTATTCAGTGCGCATGCCGATGATGTTGAAAGGCCCCACCGGTTGCGGAAAAACACGCTTTGTTGAGTACATGGCGTGGAAACTGAAACGGCCGCTGATCACTGTTGCGTGCAATGAAGACATGACCGCATCCGATTTGGTTGGTCGCTTTTTACTGGATGCGCAGGGTACACGCTGGCAGGATGGCCCATTGGCAATCGCTGCACGTGAAGGCGCAATTTGCTATCTGGACGAAGTCGTGGAAGCACGCCAGGACACGACTGTTGTGATACATCCGTTGACCGATAATCGCCGCGTATTGCCTCTGGAAAAAAAGGGCGAGTTGATTAACGCACACCCTGATTTCCAGCTGGTTATTTCCTACAACCCCGGTTATCAAAGCCTGATGAAGGATTTGAAGCAGTCGACCAAGCAACGTTTTGGCGCACTGGATTTTAACTATCCGGCACATGATGTTGAAACCGAAATTGTCTCACACGAAAGCAAGGTCACCGCTGAAGTTGCAGGCAAACTGGTGTCCATTGCCGAGCGCGCGCGTAACCTTAAAGGTCACGGGCTGGATGAAGGAATTTCCACACGTATGCTGATTTACGCGGGCAATCTGATTGCAAAGGGTGTGGAAGCCAAGGCAGCCTGCCGTGTAGCACTGGTAAGACCGATTACGGACGATCCTGATATGCGCGATGCGCTGGATGCAGCTGTCACGACCTTCTTCTAATCACGGCCTGGCGGTACGCACTATCACCCGGCCATCACATGGAAAATAAATATGACGCTCTCATTGGAACACCATACCGAGTTACTTGAGGATTTAGGTTCGCATGCCAGCGAGATTTTACAATCTTCGTGGTATGAGGCCGCGCGCGTGTTTTCTGCGCCCGGACTGGAAAACTACGTACAAGGCGCGCGCTCACTCAAGAGTTTGGGTCGTGGCAGTGAGTTAGTCATAACCTTTATCGAGAGCGCACCGAGTATCGCCAAAGAAATCGGCGAGGATTCGGTGGTGGATTTGCTCGACACCGTGATGGCCCTAGCTTCAAAAACCAGTGGTGCGGTACTGCAATCTATCATCGCTTCGGCTCCCACCGCGGCCAAGCGTTTGGGCGATGCGACCTTGTTTGGCGCCTACTTGCAGCTGGTCAATACCCTGCTTAATCAGGTACCGCGCGGTTTGCGTCCTATGATGGAAAATCTGGAAACGTTGTTGGGGCAACTGACCCTGGGTGGCTTGCGGCGCTGGGCAACCTGGGGAGCACATGCACACAAAACCAACTTTGAAGAACAGATCAGCTACTTCAGTCTGAAGTCCAAAGAGTCGCTGGCCATGTTGCAGAAGGAACGCAAAGGCACGCTGTTTGTTGATGTGCAGCGGCGCATCAACATGTATTTACGTGCCTTGTGGGCACGTGATTTTTTTATGCGACCGACCAGTGGTGACTTTGAGTCGCGCGAAGGTTACAAGCCGTTTATTGAGGATTACTTCCTGCATTTGCCGGATGCCTTTGATGATTACGAGGGGGTGCCGGGTCTGGAAATGTACCGGGCCACGGCGGCCCATTGCGCTGCACACCTGGTTTACACCACTGTGCCAATTTCTGCCGAAACACTCAATCCCTTGCAGATGGCGTTAATCAGCGTGATTGAAGATGCGCGTGTTGAGTCGCTGTCAATAAAAGCCTTTCCTGGGCTCAAGAAAGTATGGGCAAAATTACATACGGTGCAAGCTGACCAGGCCAACACTGCGGGTGATTATTTAAACCGTTTGGCGCGTGCCTTGCTGGATAGTGATTTCAAGGATGATGACCCCTGGGTGGCTCAGGGCCGAACTTTGTTCGCGCAGGTAGCCGATCGCATGGCGGATAACACGATCTCCTGGGAAATCGGTGTGGCACTGGCACATGGCTTGATGGAAAAGCGCATCGGGTTTAATCCGCGTACTGATATTTTGACTGCGCCCTACCGCGATGACAACCGATACTTCTGGGAGTTTGAGGAATTCGATTTCAATAAATCACAATCGGCAGGATTTGAGACGGTCAAGCAGGTACGCAGACATGTATCGGTGACGGAATTCGCCAATGAAATAGATTGCGAAACCGCCGGTGATGATGCGCAAGAAATATGGATAATGTCTGAAGAGTTTTTCCCTTACGAAGACAATGGCGTCAGCTATAACGAGTCTGAAGGCAAGGAGCCATTGTCTGAGCCATTCCATTATGCGGAGTGGGATTATCAGATTCAGCTTGAACGCCCGGCCTGGGCAACCGTGCTGGAAAAGCGCGCCAAGTCGGGTGATTTGCAAGTGATTGATCAAATATCGGCTGATAACAAGCAGATTGCATCACGCCTGAAATTTTTGCTGGATGCGATGCAACCCCAGGGCGTGCAGCGTATCCGCAAACTTGAAGACGGTGACGAGATCGACATCAATGCCGCAATCAGCAGCATGATCGATTTGCGCATGGGCATACAGCCGGACCCGCGTATCATGATGCGCTCGGTGCGCAAAGTACGTGATATATCGGTGATGGTGTTGCTGGACTTGTCTGAGTCAACCAATGAAAAAGTATTGGGGCAAGATCAATCAGTGCTGGATCTGACACGCCAGGCTACAGTATTACTGTCCGATGCGATTAACAAGATTGGCGATCCCTTCGCGATTCATGGTTTCTGTTCCGATGGCAGGCATGACGTGGAATACTATCGCTTTAAAGATTTTGAACAGCCGTATAATGAGTTGCCGAAATCAAGACTGGCCGGGATGACAGGACAGTTGTCTACCCGTATGGGCGCAGCGATACGGCATGCCACGCACTATCTGAATTTGCAGCGAACGAGCAAGAAACTGTTGATGGTGATTACAGACGGCGAGCCGGCAGACATCGACGTGCGTGATCCGCAGTATCTGCGTTACGATGCCAAAAAATCGGTTGAAGATGCGGCCAGAAATGGCATTTCAACATTCTGCATGACACTTGATCCGCGTGCGGATCAGTATGTTTCGCGCATATTTGGCGCAAAAAATTATATGATCGTAGATCAGATCGCGCGCTTGCCAGAAAAACTTCCACTTCTGTATGCGGGATTAACAAGGTAGTGGATGCTTTCAGTGCAGGCTAACTTGCTACAGCAAGTTAAGCCACGAAGTGGCGACCATAACTAAAAACTTCCGCTACTATATGCATGGCTAAGCAGATAGATGTGCTTTCAATGCAGGACTAAAGAGGTAATAAAATGGCACTAGTATATTCAGGTTTGAAAAATGATGAAAACGGCGGCATGACGCATTTTGGGCAAATGGTCAAAGACGGTTGGGTATTTGGTTTTATACCGGATACGGAAGACTGCACCGGCTGGGATAGCGGACAAATGCAGAATCTCTACGACAAGATTTGTAACGAGTGGGAGAAATATGCAAACCTGCCCAGCCTGTTGCCGGAAGGTCTGAAAAAGCGCCATGCAAAGATTTATGAAGATGCGATTAAATTCGCCAAAGCGAACGGTTGGGATCCCGAGCTGGGCGATGACGATTAATTTATC
>JANXWX010000260.1 GCA_025350915.1 Nitrosomonadales bacterium | reverse complement strand
GTGCAATACAGCGTGCGCGATTTCGTGAATGCAGCGGCTAAAGAATTGGGTATAAAAATTCGCTGGGAAGGGAAAGGTGTGGATGAGAAGGGCTATGATGCCGCAGGTAAGTGCATCGTAGCGGTTGACCCGCGCTATTTTCGCCCAACTGAAGTGGAAACCTTGTTGGGTGATGCCAGCAAAGCCAGAAACAAGCTGGGTTGGACACCCAAGATCAGCTTCGACGAACTGGTTGCAGAAATGGTACGTGAAGATCTCAAAGGTGCTGAGCGTGATGAATTGGTGAAGAAACATGGTTATGTCGTATCCAAGAATCACGAGTAAATTGCTGTATCACGCAACACCCTCCAGAAGCGTGTAAGCACCTCTGCTGAGTGCAATGGAAAATGAAATATCGTAGGGTGCGTCACACGCACACATCTTGTAAAGCAACAAAGAGCAATGCTTCCTCGCCGACTTGTGGGAGAGACGAGTAAAAATACCCCTTTGAATTGGGAATGAAATTATGCTTAACTTAACCTACTCAATGATGGAAAATAGAGATTGTCGAGTTTTTCCCTACCCGCACCCATTTGGAGGCAAATTATGCAAATAGCAATCGACTTACCCAATGATTTTGTCGCATCCCGGGCTGTGTCCGAGATAAGACAAGAAATGCGCGCCTCTTATGCACTATGGCTCTATCAGCAGGAGCGAGTGACACCAGTCAAAGCGGCGGAACTTGCCGGGGTTGATCTATATGAATTTATGGGCATTTGCAAAGTAAACCGGATACCCGTCATTGACATGTCTCGTGAAGAGTTGCTTGAAGAGCTGGCTGGTTTTGTTCCGGCATGATTGAAGAGACTAAACGCATGCATATTGACTTCCGTACCGATGCAACGAGCAAAAATAAAAGGGTAGCGTCCCCTTTGTCTTGAAATTCAGCCAGCGGGCTGATGTTATCGTTGCAAACCGCACCACCTGCCTTGCAGGAATGGTTTGACCAAAACTGCGAGCATTTAGGCAAGATATAATTTTTATGTCACTATTATCTATTGAACAATTACAAAGCGTAGGGTGTGAACCTTGAGGCTCAGCTCGGAGGCTGTCCATGTCATCCAAGAAGCTTTCTTACGCGTCTTTGAAAAGGGTGAGTTATACCTTTTTGGCAGCCGTGTTGATGATGCCCGCAAAGGCGGTGACATTGATTTATATATTGTTGCGGATCATCGGGATCGGATGGGGGAAAAGCGTATCGAATTTCTCACGCAGATTAAACAGAAAATCGGGGATCAACGCATCGATTTGGTGATAGAGCGCGGGACCAAGCGCCCTATAGACGAGATCGCAATCAGTGAAGGATTATTATTGTGTCAACAGCATTAAAACCCATATTCGAGTCGCTAGAAGGATTATTCAACAGCTGCGAGATCGACTACGTGCTGTTAAAAGAGCAAACACTGAATGAGGCCTGGCTTAAAGACTATTCAAACCAACGCATCGTTAACAGTTTTCTGTTTAACTACATCAAGATTCAAGACAAGCTCGGTGCTGGCTTATTTCGTAAACTGCTATTTTCTTTACGCGAGATTAACAACGAAAACCAGCCGATGATTGACATTCTAAATCTGCTAGAAAAACTGGAAATCATTCCCTCAGTAGCTGTATGGGATAAACTCAGAGAAATTCGAAATGTTATTGCACACGAATACCCATCAGAAATCGAAGAGCGGCTGGAAAACATAGCACTGGCCTTAAGTGGTTATGAACAAATAAAACTGCTATTCGCCAATCTCAAGCAATATGCTCAATTGAAACAGGTCATGTAAATGTATGCTTGCCGCACTATCCCCTCACAAACAGGCTTTGAAGCGAAGGGTCGGGCTAGGGTGAGGGTGAGGGGCGCTAGTGCATCACTATAAGATATAACAACTTTCGCCTTCTAAAGTTAGAGATGAAGTTTGCTTAAATGTAAGTTATTTAATGGATTTAAATTGGACAAAGACGCAAAAATATATGTGGCAGGCCATCGCGGCTTGGTTGGTTCTGCATTGTTACGACAACTTAAGGCCCGTGGTTATAATAATCTCGTCACGAGAACCCATGAGGAACTAGAGCTGCTTGATCAGGTCGCCGTGCAAGCCTTTTTCGCAGCCGGAAAACCAGAGTACGTCATATTGGCCGCAGCCAAAGTAGGCGGCATCCATGCAAATAATACTTACCCGGCAGAATTTATTCACGACAATTTGGTGATTCAATCCAACATCATCCACAGCGCCTGGCAGCATAATGTTACCCGTCTGCTGTTTCTGGGTTCCTCCTGCATCTATCCGAAGGAATGCCCGCAGCCGATGAAGGAGGAGTATCTTCTGACCGGCCCGCTGGAATCGACAAACCGTCCTTATGCGCTGGCCAAGATCGCCGGTATCGAAATGTGCCATGCCTACAACCGGCAATACGGCACCAGGTTCATGGCCGCCATGCCTACCAACCTGTACGGCCCAAACGACAACTACGACCTGAATAACTCTCATGTGATGCCCGCGCTGATTCGCAAGATGCATGAAGCAAAACAGCGTGGCGACAAGGAAGTGGTGGTGTGGGGCACGGGTACGCCCAAGCGGGAATTTTTGTACAGCGATGACATGGCGGATGCGTGCCTGTATCTGCTGGAACAACCGGAGAGCAAGCTGTGCGATCTATTCGATGATGAAAGACCGCCACTGGTTAATATCGGTTGCGGTGAAGACCTGAGCATTCGCGAGTTGGCTGAAATGATTGCCGAAACGGTGGGTTATAGCGGCAAACTGGTTTTCGATTCCACCAAGCCGGATGGAACCATGCGGAAGCTGATGGATGTTTCACGCATGAAGGGCTTAGGCTGGGCAGCGACCACCAATCTGCGCAAAGGCATCAATTCAGCATATCAATCATACTTGGAGAAATCAAAATGAAGATCACCGTTATTGGTTCCGGCTATGTAGGTTTGGTATCGGGTGCCTGCCTTGCAGAGCTGGGTAACGAGGTGCTGTGTCTGGACGTAGATGCACACAAGATCAGCATTCTGCAACAGGGTGGGGTTCCCATCTATGAACCCGGACTGGAAGAGCTGATCAAAAACAACGTCGCTGCCGGACGTCTGCGTTTCACCACCGACGTGGCCGAAAGCGTAGCGCACGGCCTGGTGCAGATGATCGCGGTAGGCACCCCCTCCGGCGAAGATGGCTCGGCAGACCTGCAATACGTGTTAGCTGCCGCCCGCAACATCGCCAAACACATGACCGAATACAAAGTGATCGTAGACAAATCTACCGTTCCTGTCGGCACCGCCGACAAAGTCAAGCAAGCCGTTCAGGAAGAGCTCAGCAACCGCGGTATCACCACACTCCCTCGCCCGCAAGCGGGAGAGGCCCGGGGCGAGGGGCGTGAAACGGGGCAGCCAAGTTTCTCCGTAGTCTCCAACCCCGAATTCCTAAAAGAAGGCGCGGCCATAGACGACTTCAACCGCCCGGATCGAATTGTGATTGGCGCAGATGACGAACGTGCCATCGAGTACATGCGCAAGATGTATGCACCCTTTCAGCGCAACCGCGACCGCCTGATGGTGATGGATGTCAAATCTGCCGAGCTCACCAAGTACGCAGCGAACGCAATGCTCGCCACGCGCATCTCATTCATGAATGAGCTGGCCAACCTCGCAGAAAAAGTGGGGGCCGATATCGAGTACGTACGCAAAGGCATAGGCTCGGATCAGCGCATCGGCTATAACTTTCTCTACTCCGGCTGCGGCTATGGAGGCTCCTGCTTCCCCAAGGACATCCGCGCCCTGCAGCGCACCGGCGAAGAGTTTGGCATGCCGATGAAAATCCTGAGTGCCGTGGAAGACGTCAACCACACCCAGAAAAATGTGCTGCTGCAAAAAATCACGGCGCGTTTTGGCAGCAACCTCAAGGGCAAGCATTTCGCGCTGTGGGGGCTGGCATTCAAGCCGGGCACCGACGACATGCGTGACGCGCCCAGCCGCGTGGTGATGGAAGGATTGTGGGCTAAGGGCGCAACAGTCACCGCGCACGACCCGGTGGCTATGAAGGAAACGAAGCACATCTATGGCGAGCGTGCTGATCTGCACTATGCCAAGTCGCCGCTGGATGCCTTGCAGGATGCAGATGCGCTGATCATCGTGACCGAATGGAATGCCTACAAGAGCCCGGACTTCGATGCAGTGAAATCAAAACTTAAAAATGCCATTATCTTCGATGGACGCAATCTGTTTGAGCCGCAAGACATCAAGGCGATGGGCATCGAGTATTACGGAATCGGGCGGGGTAACTGAATGCATCGGCACATGCAAAGTGAGGGAAACTGTTGGACCTGCTTAAGTTTTCCTGGAAACTTATTGTGCTGACACGCCTTGCACATCTTTTTGATAGCGCCAAAAAACATCAAGGTTTTCGCCGCTATTTTGCAAATACCTCGTGGATGTTTGCAGAGCAGATATTACGCATGGTTGCGGGTCTGCTGGTTGGTATCTGGGTCGCGCGCTATCTGGGCCCTGAGAAATTTGGTGTGTTTAGCTATGCTATCGCCTTTGCTGCCATATTCAGCACCATTGCCAGATTGGGATTGGATGGTATTGTAGTTCGGGACCTCGTGCGCAAACCGAATCAGAGAGACATATATTTGGGCACGGCATTTTGGCTGAAGCTGGGTGGTGCAATTGTCACGCTTGGTGCTATTGCGTTTGCCACACAACTAACTTCTAATGATCGCACAACAAACCTGTATATTTTCATCATCGCCAGCGGGACAATTTTTCAATCATTTGAAGTGATCGATTTTTATTTTCAATCCAAAGTTCTTTCCAAATTTGTATCGATCTGCAAGCTGACGCAATTGCTGATCTCTTCTTTACTCAAGCTTTATTTGATATTCACGGGGGCAGAATTATTTTGGTTTGTGCTGGTTAGTCTGGTTGATCAAATTACTCTCGCGTTCACGCTTTATTTCGCCTACCACTATCAAAAAGTGGGTGGATTCTTTCGTTATTTTGATTCGGGGATGGCTAAGCAGATGCTACGAGACAGTTGGCCGCTAATTTTCAGTGGCCTGGTTGTCATGATCTACATGCGCATCGATCAGATTATGATCAAAGAAATGTTGGGAGAAAGAGAAGTCGGGCTTTATTCCGTTGCAGTTAGGATAAGTGAGATGTGGTATTTCATCCCGGTAATCATCACTAATTCGCTTTTCCCATCCATCGTCAATGCAAAAAATGTAAGCGAGGAATTATATAAAATAAGGTTGCAACGTTTATATACGCTTATGGTTTGGGCCGCGATAGCAATTGCATTGCCCATGACGTTTTTGAGTGATTGGTTGGTGGCTCTGCTTTACGGAGAGGCTTACAGAGAAGCGGGACCAGTATTGATGATACATATTTGGACGGGGGTATTTGTGTCTCTTGGTGTGGCTAGTGGTGCCTGGTTAATAAATCAAAACCTGCAACCTTTTGCGTTCTATAGAACTTTTAGTGGCGCAATAATTAATATCATATTGAATTTATTATTTATCCCGGTTTATGGGATGATTGGTGCGGCTATTGCAACGGTAATTGCACAAGTGATGGCGGCATTAGTTTTCGATGTATTTACGCATAAAACGCGAGTCGCGTTTGTTATGAAACTGAAGACACTGTACTTTGCAGATCTTTTTCAAAGAGGTTGAAATGCTGGATTTAATATTTGACTCATATGCGCGCTTGTTCTCTAAAAAAAAATTTACTAAATTTAACAAGTTTATTTTTTTATAGAGCCTGAGAGGGTTGGGGGTATTAAATTACAAGTCAGATAAGCAAAGTGGTGAGGCTCATTTCGTATTAAGCCATTTCACTAACACAAGGAAAGGTGTCATTTTTGATGTTGGAGCAAATGTAGGGAGCTACTCAAAAAGCTTAAGGGAATTAAACCAATATGTTGATATTTATTGTTTTGAGCCGCACCCTCGCACTTTCAAAAAATTATTATCAACTGTTGATAATCTGAAAATTAATTCATTTAACGTGGGTGTTGGCAGTACTGATGGTGTTCTAAAGCTTTATGATTATGCAAGCGATGATGGATCAGAGCATGCATCGCTCTATAAAGATGTCATAGAAAAAATTCATAAAGGAAAATCGGTAGAGCATGAGGTGACAATTGTTACATTAAATGCATTTGCCATCGAACACAAAATTGAACGAGTGCTCTTGCTGAAAATTGATACTGAGGGGCATGAGCTGGATGTTTTGAAGGGTTTCGAGTCATATTACGCAAAAACAAAGTTGATTTGATACATTTTGAGTTTAATGAAATGAATGTGGTAAGCAGGATTTTCTTTAAGGACTTCTGGGACTTCTTACCTAATTATGATTTTTATAGAATGGTGCGGGATGGTCTTGTTCCAATAAAGAATTACAACCCAGTTTTTTGTGAGATTTATGCCTATCAGAACATCGTGGCAAAATTGAAAACTGAGTTTGTTCAGGAGTGAGGTGACAAAAATGATTCCTGTAATTAATGTTATTAACAAGGAAGAACGTATTAAATAATATGAGCAAAAGTATCAGAAGCAACAAGCGAACCAAGTTAATGAAAATGTTTGATTGAAAATGAAAAAAAAGATACTCATCACAGGCGGTGCAGGGTTTATAGGCTCAAATCTTTGCGAGAAATTGGCAAAGGACCCAAATAATGTAATCTATTCTCTGGATAATTACTCCACAGGAAGCAAAGCTAATCACGTATCCAA
>JANXWX010000248.1 GCA_025350915.1 Nitrosomonadales bacterium | reverse complement strand
GCAACCAATCGTTCATCGAGGGTGGAAACAGGTAGTTGGTGTCGCGTTTGATCGGTTTGAAATGACTCATGAGGTGTTAATTAACATTATGATTTAACGTGGTTATTATATGCTTTATTGATGGGTTAAGTCCGGCAGGCTGCTAGAGAGCACGCTACATTGTTGTCAAAAGTTCAAGCTGCCTGGGAAAATGGCTCAATTGGTACATTGAACGTTACTCCAAATGATCTATTAAACTCAGAATATGAATTAATTTCCTATGGCTTACCTGCTACCTATGTGCAGAAATTGCAGCAATTGGGCGTAGATGCAACAACAATTGAAACAATGCGTAATCGCTTAAGAGTACAAAATATCAATGAGGCAGCAGGCACCTTGCCAGATTTCTTAACGAACCCATTGCTTATAAGTTCACTGAATAATGTCGCAGGCGCCTTTTATAATTCAGCTTTGAATAATGCGTCGCCATTGTCTGCTGGGCAAAAAGTAAAGGCCGAAGGGTTAATACGAAATTCTACAAATAATCCAATCACGTCAAGTAATACATCTTTTGAGTTCGAAGTCGGAGCAAATGATTCAGGCAATTTATCGAGTGAGTTAAAACTGAGGGTTCAATCCTATGCTTATAATTTCGTAACAACCAATAGTTCCATAACCCGTGCAGCCTTGCTTGGAAACATGGCAATACTGGAAGGTACTTATTCAGCCAGTGATGTGACTACAGGCACTTTCCGGGTTATAGCTACCGATTCTGGTAAAGAAGGGAAAAGCAAAGACTTGATTACTATTTCCTTATCGAATGGATATCAAATAAGTGGTGTTCTTGATCGAGGTGATATTAAAATAAAAACAAAACAGAATGATGACTAATTGTCAGAATTTAGTGCATATTACCTTAGCAAATTCCAAGAACTCTGATTCATTGCTTAGCCTGTCGGACTTAACTCATCAATAAAGCGTATAATAACCACGTTAAATCATAACGTGTCGATGTGTTCGGCGGCCCGCCGCAAGCAAAGGCGGCAGAACCCGACCTCAAGGTTCTCCACGCCAAGATCGGGCAGCTCACGCTGGAAAACGATTTTTTAGAAAGCGCGCTCACCAAGGCTGGATTGCTAAGCGCAAAGAAATGATCGACCGAACCCACGAACTGCCGGTGAAGCATCAATGCCAGATACTGGAACTGGCGCGCTCGACGGCGTACTACCAGCCCGCACCGATAGCGCCGGAAGACCTGGCATTGATGCGGCGGATCGACGAACTGCATCTGGAGATGCCCTATGCGGGCGCACGCATGTTGAGCCGGATACTCAAGCGGGAAGGCCAACCGGTCGGCAGGAAGCGCGTATCGACCCTGATCCAGCGCATGGACATTCACGCGCTCTATCGCAAGCCGAATACCAGCAAACGTCATCCGGCGCACAAGGTCTATCCGTATCTGCTGCGCAATCTGGAGATCACCCGGTCGAACCACCTCTGGGCGGCAGACATTACCTACATCCCTATGCAGCGCGGCTTTGTGTATTTGTTTCATATCGCCACAACTGGCCAAGCGTCATGGCGGGGCGAGATTTCAGCTTAAATCGTTGCCCGACTGCCGTGTGTCGGTACATGATGAGGAAAGTTCTGCAGGCCGAACTGGAGCAAATGGGTGTCAACGTCACATCTCAAAAAATTGAGATGCTGACCATATTGTTAACCTAACAATGGCAATGCCTTGGCAGCGTTGGTAAATTCAAATAGTCTAAAGATAGTCTATTAAAAAACAATAACAACAATAATGGGTTAATAGTAGCCTGTTAAAAATTGACATGCAGGATCGAAGTTGTTAATTTGTCCGCATTATTCTTTTGCGGATTTTCAGATGAGCATACATCACCTTACCGACACTGAAATTGCCTTGCGCCTGGCGCAAGCAATCAGGGCTTGGCGAATGGCTCCTGCAGGGGCGGGCATGACCCAAGCGGCCCTTGCGCGCAAAAGCGGGATTGGCCTCACACCGTTCAAGCGCTTCGAAAAGACAGGGGCAACCACGCTGGGCAACCTCATCGCTTTGTTGCGCGCTCTTGATCTACTCGATGGATTGGAAAACATTATTCCTGACGCTACAGCGCCGGGACCTTTGCAATTGCTGGAAGAAGATCGAAAGAAAATCCAGCGTAAGCGTGCGCCACGCACAGATAAAGGCAGGGGGTAACCTTGCAAGAAGTTAGTTCGGTAGAGGTGAAGATCTGGAACCAGACTGTCGGGGCTGTTGCCCCTTTGCGCGGTAAGCCGGGTATTTACGAATTCCAGTATGCGCCTTCCTTTGCCCGCACAGGAATAGAGCTATCCCCGCTGGCAATGCCGGTGGGCGCAAACAAGCGATATAGCTTCCAGGGGTTGGCGCAAGAAACCTATCACGGGTTGCCCGGCCTGTTGGCTGATGCGCTCCCTGACAAGTTCGGGAATGCGCTTATCGATGAATACTTGTCGCGCCACGGCATGAAGCATGGTGACATCACGACACTGCAGCGGTTGCTGTATGTCGGGCGTCGAGCAATCGGCGCAATTGAGTTCGAGCCAGCCACGACTGATCGAGCCGATCAATCGGTGGCAGCACCGCTTCAGATGTCACATTTGGTGGAAGGTGCGCGCCGTGCGTTGCGCGGCGAGTTCATGGATGTCGCACAGGACATCATCGACGTGGGCAGCTCAGCTGGCGGTGCACGGGCCAAGGCAGTGGTCGGATGGAAGCCCGGATTTAACGAGGTGGTTTCTGGCCAATTTGATCTGCCCGATGGGTTTGAGCACTGGCTTCTAAAATTTGATGTGGGTGATAGCGGCATCCTCGGCTATTCAGCTGGGTATGGCCGGATCGAGTTCGCTCATCATCTCATGGCCGTCGAGGCTGGCATCACGATGAACCCGTGTCACCTCCTCGAAGAAAATGGCCGCGCACATTTTATGACCAAGCGCTTCGACCGGGAGGGGAATAATAAACTGCACCTCCAATCTCTGTGCGGCCTTGAGCATCTTGATTTCAACATCCCTTACGTTCATGGCTATGAACGATATTTTCGCACCGTCCTGAATATGAAGTTGGGCGCTGAAGCGATGCAGCAAGCATGGATGCGCTGCGCGTTCAATGTGGTTGCCGTGAACTGCGACGATCACACCAAAAATCTGGGCTTCCTGTTAAATGAAAAAAAAGAATGGGCATTGGCTCCTGCCTATGACGTGTGTTTTTCGCACAACCCGGCGAAAGACAAGTGGACACGGCAGCATCAAATGCTGGTCAATGGGAAGGGCTGGGACATAACCAAAGAGGATTTGCTGGATCTGGCCAGCAAGTTCAGCGTCAAGCAGCCAAAGGCGGCGTTGGATCGCATAATCGATGCCGTTGCGAGGTGGCCGGAATTTGCCAAAGAAGTGGGTGTTGCCGCCAAAGACATCACCATGATATCTGCGTACCAAAAAGCTCAAAAGCTCGAAAAATCCTCGGTCCATCCTTCGGCCCAAATCGGCATGGATGCCAATAAAATATCCGCTCTCAAAGTGCAGGCGCTGGCCAATTGTCAGAAAAATAATTTGCCCCTGGCAATGGCTGATATGTCCAGATCTTCACCGTTGTCCGGTGTCGTGGTGGCCGTCGATGACAAGTGGGTGGCCATCGAGGAAGACACAAAAGTCTCCTTGCATGAAATCGCCAATTTAAATATCACCAGCACAATCGGAAAGCTTCGGGGGGTGGATCTGCTTGTTCTCGGTAACCCGGTAAAACTGATTTACCGGCCAGGGAAAGATGTTACTCAGACACGCGGCAACATGGTCGTAGATGAGCGTAGAGCCAGTAAGGAATATCAAACAGAAATTGCAAAGGGAAATGGTGTTCTGCGGTAAGCACAACGCTCAACATTGGCACTTGCTAATGGTATCCAATCACTAGTGTCCGGTTAAAAATCGAACAAATTTAGTTGGTTAGTAAAATCTGTCTGTTCTTGAAGCTGCCCATTACCTGCGAAGGCGTGTGATATATGGGTTTTCTCAAAAACTGACACCGATAAAATCTGTAGCATTTT
>JANXWX010000195.1 GCA_025350915.1 Nitrosomonadales bacterium | reverse complement strand
CCAGCTTGCGGAATTTCTCGGGGATTGCAACATCAAGATACAGGTTGGTACGCTAAAAACGTATTACTACGAGTCCATTACAGAGAAGATGGAACTGTGCAATGAACGAATGAACGAGCAATTGCTTATTCTCAACGAGATCAAAAAAGTAACCAAAAACGCTGAGGTACTTACGCAATCAAAAGAATTAGAAGCGCAAGCAAAAAGAAGCGGATCAATAAAAAACCAAGTTGATCATATTTTGGCCAAGCAGCAAAAAATTGAAGAAACAAAATTTGCACAAGTCGCTGTTAGTGCGCAGAAGGTATCTACCCCTCCGGCTGTGCAACAACCGACTGCCACAACTAAAGCAAAATCAAAACCAGAGAAAATAGAACAGCCGTTAGAGGATGATTTTGGTTTATTAACAACGCCAGCACCGAATAAAAACGTTGATATAAATCCATTTGCCGTAAAACCATCAATTCCATTTTTAGCGGAATCGCCCGAACTCGAAAATAACAATTCTCCGAAAACGGCGGCGGCTTCGCCGCCGGTCAAACTTGCCTGCGGCCCTTTAAAATCAGGCGTCAGACAACTTGCTAGAAGAGCTGATGTTCCAGAAGAAGTTTACGATGATGAGCTAGTTCTGGAACATCCAGGAATACCAGGCTTGCTACTGAATAAAGATCAGCGTCTTTATGGCGCTGAATTGGAAATTATTGATGAGCACGGAAATAAAAGACTTGAATCTATGCGTCATGAGAAGCAATTCCGAATTCGGTGGAAAAGTCCGGTGCCTGTAGCTGCAGGGCTTACCAGTTCAAATTTCACAGAGATGGATGAATCACTTTTTCCAAGGAAAATTTAAAGCGAAAAAATTTTCCGGGGTTCCACCCGAAAAATTTTTGCCACTCAAAAGTGGCGGTTTGATAAGATTTTTTCCCCTGTCGGGTCAAAAATCCGCGCAGGTGGCATACCCCGCCCCCTGTGCGGATAAGTAAGATGTGCTATCAGAAATTTTATCTGCATTAATTAATGCTATCTTATAAAAGAAACATAAAGATCATAAATATGAGTATTATTGACTGTAATTATAAGAGGTGTATAATTACACTATTAAATAATTAATTTATCAATAAAAATCATAAAAATGATTATTATGAATATTAAGCAGATGTCAAATATTGCTATTGCTGAAGAACTGGGAAAGCGGCTTCGTGCGCGCAGACTACACTTGAACTTGACCCGCAATGACCTGATGGCCCAATCTGACTTGGCCTTAAATACTCTTAAAAATCTGGAGCAAGGTAAAGGCACGATTAATTCGCTGCTAACACTGCTGCGGCACCTTGATTTGCTCGATCAACTTGATTATCTGGTACCGAACTCGCCGGTCAGCCCGATGCAACTATTACGGCAACCCAAGCCGCGTCAGCGTGCAAGGAAAATAAAAGATGAATAACGTTGTGGCCGTACACCTCTGGGGTCACCTGGTCGGCGCAATGTATTGGGATGACGCAAAGCAGATCGGTTTTTTTGAATATGACCGCAAATTCGTTAAAACAGGCCTACAGCCCGCGCCGTTTCTAATGCCTATACCAGACAAGCAGGGACAAGTATTTTCCTTTCCTAGCCTGCAAAGAAGCGTTTCTTTCACCGGTCTTCCGGGCATGCTTGCTGATTCCCTGCCGGATCGCTTCGGAAATGCAGTATTAAGCGCATGGCTGGCCAGTCGCGGCATCTCCCCTGACAATTTGAATCCAGCTGTGCGTTTGAGCTACATCGGAAATCGCGGCATGGGCGCTCTTGAATTCAAACCTGCCGAACACTCCAAATTGCTCAACACAAGCGTGGAAATTTCTATTTCTCACATGTCAGCTCTGTGTGAAACCATACTGCATCACAAGGAATCACTTGATGTCACTCTGAACGATTCTGAACACTCAAACCGCGAAGCCATGAATGACATTATCAGGATCGGATATTCTGCAGGAGGTGCAAAACCCAAGGCCGTTATCGCCATGAACGACTCTGGCCATGTTATTTCTGGCCAGGTGGAGGTTCCTGCGGATTATGATCATTGGCTTATCAAATTCGATATTGCCGGGGATTTTGACCGCGAGCGCAACAATGGCATTCCGCCAGCCAGCGGCAGAATTGAATATGCTTATTACAAAATGGCTGAAGCCGCCAAAATAGCCATGACGGAATGCCGCCTGCTTGAAATTGATGGAAGAGGCCATTTTCTGACAAAACGATTTGACCGGATCGGCAATGAAAAGCTGCATGTGCAAACTTTTTCTGCGCTTGAGCACCTGGATCGGGATCTCACTCACGACTATGCTCAACTTATCCAAACCACGCGCAAACTTGAGCTGGATAAAAAATCCATCTATGAAATCTACCGGCGCATGATTTTCAACGTCCTGGCCTACAACCATGACGACCACGCAAAAAATCACGCCTTTATGATGGATAAAACCGGGAAATGGTCACTGACTCCAGCATACGACGTTACCTATGCCTACGATCCGACTGGCAAATGGACTAAAAGGCATCAAATGAGTGTTTTTGGGAAACAAGATGGAATTACCCTTGCTGACATGCTTAAGATCGCTCAAAACAACGATATTTCAACCAGAACCGCGAATGGAATTATTGATGACGTGAAGCAGGCTATCTCAAGATGGCCTGAATTTGCAAAAGAAGCTGGTCTCGATGACCGCTCAACAAAAATCATTCAGAATCTGCTGCAACCATCACTTGATGTAGCTCCGGGTACTGAAAAAATTACAAATGAACGATAAAGAAAATTCAATGAAGAAAATAAAATTTCAAGGTCGGGAAATTTCGACAGAAGAAGCAAGAAAAATAATCCAAGAACTGGAAACCGCTCTGGTTATTTCAGACCCGGTAACAGAACGCTATCCAGACGGCAAAAAAATTCCATTGGTGATTAATCCACAGTGGTACATTCAACCCGCCCCGCTGAGCGAGGGGGCAATTTTAACGGGATGCGCGGAAATCCTCCCCGTTCAGGGGGAGGATGAATAGCGCGGATACCGCAGGTATCCATGTAATCAGCTTACTCAGGCGTTTGCTGTTGCTCAATATATTGGCGAATGATGGCAATCGGCGCACCACCGCAAGATGCCGCAAAATACGATGGCGACCACAATGCGTTGCCCCATAATTTCTTGCGGATACTCGGATAGTTCTTTTTCCGAATCATCCGGCTGGACACGCCTTTGAGGCTATTGACCAGAACCGATACCGCCAGTTTGGGCGGATAGTTCACCAGGAGATGCACATGGTCGTGTTCACCGTCGAATTCCATCAGTTCCGCCTCAAGATCAGTACAGACTCCCGTAAAGAGGCCACGCAGGTCATCAATCACTTCTTTGGTAAACACACCACGGCGGTATTTGGTTACAAAGACCAAGTGAACGTGCATCTTGAAAACACAATGCCTACCGTGCCTTATTTCGTTGTTTTTTTCCATAGACCGAGTATAATCTGCAACATGATGCGCTTGCAAGCCTACAAATTCCGAATTGAGCCAAACGGCGAACAACAACGCGCCATGCGTCGTATCGCCGGTTCATGTCGGTACGTCTGGAACAAGGCACTTGCACTGCAAATCGCCAATCATGAAGCAGGTGAAAAGTTAATCAATCATTTTGCGATGTGCAAGTGGCTTCCTGCCTGGAAAAAAGAACCGGAAACTTTGTGGCTCAAGCAAACCCCGTCTCAGCTATATCAAGTCGTACTCAAAGACCTGGTGCGAGCTTACAAAAACTTTTTCGAGAAACGTGCCGACTTTCCGACCTTCAAAAAGAAAGGTGTCAGCAGCAGTTTCTGCTTTCCTCAAGGTTGCGAATTAGATGCTGGCAATAGCCGCATCCGGTTTCCCAAGCTGGGCTGGATTCGCTATCGCAAAAGCCGCGCTGTTGAAGGCGTTATCAAAAACATTACCGTGTCCTGTGTTGCTGGAAAATGGTACGCAAGCATCCAGACGGAGCGCGAGGTTGTACAGCCAGTGCATCCGTCCACGTCCATTGTCGGCCTCGATGCGGGCATAACATTGTTCGCTACGCTTTCGGATGGCACGATGTTTGAGCCGGTCAATGCTTTCCGTAAGAACGCAGTAAAGCTGGCGAAATATCAGCGTTGTTTGAGTCGTAAAAAGAAATTCAGCAACAACTGGAAAAAACAGAAGCAGAAAATATCACGATTGCATCAACGGGTCACTCATACCCGGAATGACTTTCTCCACAAAACTTCAACTCTCATCAGCAAAAACCACGCGATGATAGTTATCGAAGATTTGAAAGTCACAAACATGAGCAAGTCGGCAGCAGGAACGATTGAGTCACCAGGGCGAAGCGTCAAAGCCAAGTCCGGCCTCAATAAGTCGATTCTTGATCAAGGCTGGGGCGAGTTTCGCCGCCAGTTGGAATACAAGCAAGCGTGGCGTGGTGGTGATGTACTTGCCATCGATCCGCGCAACACCAGCCGGACGTGTCCGGCCTGCGGTCACGTATCCGCCGAGAACCGCAAGACACAATCCAAGTTTGAGTGCGTCGAATGCGGGTATGCAGAAAATGCAGACATCAATGCGGCCATCAATATTCTAAGGGCAGGACATGCCCGGCTCGCCTGCCAAGTGAACGGTGCAGTAATGCCGTCAGCAACAGGAACTCACCGAGGCGACTTAGGGATGGCTCAATGCCACGCCTGAGCGCAGTAGGAATCTCCGGCATTCATGCCGGAGAGGATGTCAAAGTTATATATATTAATTAATGTACAGGTGAAAAAATATGAGCACAGAACCTATGCAAATTTTGGATGAAGTCATTGGCGCAATGAATGAAATTCACTTGCATAACTCAAGTGATACTGACAATGATATTATCAAGTGGCTAACAGAGCAGATCAAAAATCTTTTATCTGAAGTTGAAGCTATAAAAACGGATATGGAATCAGGCTTGTCACTCACAAATCTGAATTTCAGTTCAATGGAAGAATTTATTGAACTAATGGAGGATTACAAATCACAGATAGAACGATTGAAAGGCATGCTGAAGACCTTTAAAAATATTGGCTCATTACGATAACAGTTGGTTGGAAATTCAATTTTAATCTTATTTAAGCCAGGCGCAACGCTGAAAAACATAATCAATAATTGAAAAAACAGTACCTATCTGGAAGAGGGGAAATATCTGCCCATTCTAGCAAACGATGGCGTTATTAACCGTCTAATCAATGTTTCATATTTTGCACATTAAGTATGTATTATGTATATAATATGAAACATTATGCCAGCAAAACCAATCACACTTTTTCCACAAGAAGCAAAATTACTTACCGATTTAGGTGGGAGATTAAAGCTCGCCCGGCTACGCCGTGAATTTAGCGCAGATACTGTAGCAACTAGGGCGCGCATATCAAGAACAACATTGTATCGTGCTGAAGAAGGTTCTCCTGCTGTGGCAATAGGAGTTTATTTGCGTATTCTTTTGGTGTTAGGACTTGAGGGTGATATTGCCATGGTTGCGGCAGATGATAAGTTGGGAAGGAAGCTTCAAGATATTGGTTTGAATATCAAGAAAAGGGCACCAAAAAATGAAAAACAATCTTGAAGTGTGGCTGGATGTTGATTTTCTTCCACAAATAACTAGAGTTGGTACTTTATCACACGATAAAGGACAGGTTCGCTTTGCCTATGATGCCTCTTGGTTAAAAAATCCTCTTAAATTCGTTATCGACCCGAATTTATCCCTCGACGTAGCTCCGTTTTATCCGAATCCTGAAACTGGAAATTTCGGAATATTTTTGGATTCTTCGCCAGATCGCTGGGGACAAACCTTGATGAAACGCCGGGAATTACTTGAATCAAAAGATCAAGGGCGTGCGGCGCGCACGCTGTATGCTTGGGATTTTTTGATTGGTGTGCAAGATGCTACTCGTCAGGGTGCGCTTCGCTTTCGTCGCGAGGGCGAAATTGCTTTTTTGGCTGACGATAAATTATCTGCACCACCTGTAACCAGTCTTGGAGAGATGGAGTCAATTGCGCGAGAACTGACAAATAAACGAATTAATGACTTAGACGCACTGCGCAAATGGCTGTCGGTATTAGTTGCACCAAGTTCTTCACTTGGAGGGGCAAGACCTAAAGCAAATTTTATCAACAACGACGGATCTCTTTGGATAGCTAAATTCCCGTCAAGATACGATGAAATAGATGTTGCGGCATGGGAAATGGTTACACACGTCCTGGCTGACAACGCCGGGGTGATCGTGCCTCCGGCAAAATTAATGAAGTTTAGTGGAGATCACCATACATTCTGCACAAAGAGGTTTGATCGAATTGATTCAAAGCGCGTATTTTATGCGTCAGCTATGACTGTTCTAAAGAAAATAGATAGTGAAAATTCCAGCTATCTGGAGATTGCTCAATTCATACAAACTCATTGCTCCAGCAATAAAATTGCAACAGATCTTGAGCAAATGTTTCGCCGTGTTGTTTTTAATGTTGCAGTGTCAAATCGAGATGACCATTTGCGAAATCATGGTTTTATTCTTAATCGGGATGGCTGGTCGATGTCTCCCGCATTTGATATGAACCCGAGTATTGATAAGGCAGAGCATGTACTAAATATTGATGATAGAGACAACAGGCCGGACATAAACACTGTATTATCCACTGCCGAATTTTATGGATTAACACCGACATCAGCAGAGCAGATTGTTGACGAAGTATTAAAGGCTGTGGGTATGTGGCGTGAAGTGGCTTTCAAGGTCGGATTGCGTAAAGGGGAGATTAACCTAATGGAATCCACATTTTATTTGGAACAACAGAAAAATATATTTTCTGAGATTGCGCGGTAAATCGAACAATTGTTTTGACCGCTGGATTCAGTTCAACCCCACGACCGCGAGAATTCCCTCGCTTTAGCCATGGGGAGGAAAGCGGGAATTTGATCGTTGTGTGAATTGCTCTTGCGCTATACAGTTCGCTGCTATATAATTCTTTACATGAGCGATTACACCGTA
>JANXWX010000191.1 GCA_025350915.1 Nitrosomonadales bacterium | reverse complement strand
CTGGAAGTCACGGCACAGGCTGTGACGCAATATTTGAATGCGCAAATCGAAGCGGGTGCGCAGGCGGTGATGATTTTTGACTCATGGGGCGGCGCGCTGTCGCATGCTGCTTACCATGAGTTTTCGCTGCCCTATATGCAGAAGATCGTGCAGGGCCTGAAGCACGAACAGGACGGCGTCAAGGTGCCTTCCATCGTGTTTACCAAGGGCGGCGGCCTGTGGATAGACAGCATCGCGAACATCGGTTGTGACGCGGTTGGGCTGGACTGGACGATGGATATCGGCATCGCCCGCCAACGCGTCGGCAATAAGGTCGCGTTACAGGGAAATCTCGATCCAAATGTACTTTTTGCGACACCCGAAGTTATTCGCAATGAAGTTGAAAAAATTCTGGCCAGTTATGGTTTCGGCAGTGGGCATGTCTTTAATCTGGGGCATGGAATTTCGCAATATACCAACCCGGATAATGCGGCAGTACTGGTCGCTGCAGTGCATGAGCTTAGTAAAAAGTATCATTAGCCTAACGAAAGATATTCTCATCAAGGTGCTTGACAAGTACTGGTTATGCACAGCAGTCGTGTAAACATTGAGGCCGCTGGGTATATACCCCGCAGCCTCAATAGTTTTTACGTAAGATATTGATTATTAGTTATAATATTAGTGCCTTTAAAAAAGGCGTAATAAAATTATCATATATATCATTAGTACTTAGCCCACTTGTCAGTAAGTTACGCACATAGTTATCCACAGCTTGTGTGGGTAAAAATAAAACCCTAATTGAGTCAATGTGCTTAGCGCAATTTTAGAGAATGCACTGGAGATTAATTTACTAAATGCAAATTGTTCGCGTTGCACTGGATATTCCGCTGTCAACAGTTTTTGATTATTTTCTGGCGGAAAATTTGACGGTTGTTGCAGGACAACGTGTGGTGGTTCCGTTTGGTCGCAAACAAATGGTCGGTGTGGTGATGGAAGTTGGCGCCAACACTGAATTGCCTGCAACAAAAATCAAGGAGGTAGCGCAAACTCTTGAGGATGTTGCGCCCATGCCTGAAGAATTGCTCAAGTTGCTGCGGTTCTGCAGTGATTATTATCATCATCCGATTGGTATGACGGTAATGGCAGCTTTGCCGACGCGTTTGCGCAGCCAGTTGCCGGTAGCACTCAGGCAGACACTCACCTACGCCTTGAGTGAAAGCGGGCGGTCACTGATTCTGGCAGAATTTCCCAAGCGCAAAATCGTGCAGCTACGGATATTGCAGGCATTGCAAACGTACAGTTTAAGCGCGGCGCAAATAAAAATGTTGTCGCCTACCGCACCGGCAGCATTAAAAATATTGCTCGCATCCGGCTGGGTGGAAGCCACTATGACGGCGCTTTCAAATGCGAATTTCACCTTCGCTGAAGAATATCAGCTAACCGACGAACAACAGGCTGCGGTAGATGCTGTTAATCAGACTCAGGGCTATCAAACTTTTCTGCTGCATGGCGTGACAGGTAGCGGCAAGACTGAGGTCTATGTGCACCTGTTGCATCAGGTGTTGCAACGCGGTGGCCAGGTACTGCTGCTGGTGCCAGAAATTAATTTGACGCCGCAGCTGGAGAATTATTTCCGCAGCCGTTTTCCGGATACAGAGTTAGTCAGTCTGCACAGCGGTTTAAGTGATGGTGAGCGCACACAAAACTGGCTGCTCGCTCAAGCAGGCCATGCACGCATTATATTGGGCACACGCCTGGCTGTGTTTACACCGCTGCCGCAACTGACTTTGATCATTGTAGATGAAGAACATGATGCCTCGTTCAAGCAACAGGATGGGTTGAGATATTCGGCGCGTGACGTGGCAATATTTCGGGCGAATGAACGCGGCGTACCGATCGTACTGGGTTCTGCAACACCCTCACTGGAAAGTTATTACAACGCCAGCAGCGGGCGCTATACCCTGCTTAAATTAACCGAGCGTGCATCAAAGCTGGCACAACTGCCCAGCGTGCGCTGTATCAATATCAGCAATGCAAAATTAGCCGACGGCATCAGCCAACCCCTGTCGACTGCGCTCAGCGAGCGTCTGCAACGCGGCGAGCAGAGCCTGATTTTTATTAATCGACGCGGCTACGCACCGGTGCTGATGTGCACCGCGTGCGGCTGGCTGTCCGGATGTCCAAACTGTGCGGGGAAAATGGTGCTGCATCTGAAAGACGGGCGCTTGCGCTGCCATCACTGCGGTCACCAAACGCGAGTTCCTCACGCCTGCCCAAGTTGCGGCAACGCAGATTTACAACCAGTCGGGCTAGGTACACAACGCATTGAGACAGCATTGCAAGAACACTTTCCCGAGGCGCGTATTTTACGGGTAGACCGCGACAGCACGCGCAACAAAGGCACCTGGAACGCAATGCGCAAGCAGATACAGGATGAGGCGGTGGATATGCTGGTAGGCACGCAGATGCTGGCGAAGGGTCATGATTTCCACAACCTGACGCTGGTATGTGTATTGAATCCGGATAGTGCGCTGTATAGCGGCGATTTTCGTGCGTCTGAAAAATTGTTTGCCCAGCTCGCCCAGGTGGCCGGGCGTGCCGGGCGAGGCAGTAAACCCGGTGAGGTGCTGATACAGACTGCCTTTCCGGAGCATCCCTTGTTCAGCGCGTTGCGAGCACATGATTATGACACCTGGGCCGGCACGTTGCTGGAGGAACGCAAACAGGCTGGTTTCCCGCCCTATGTATATCAGGTATTGTTGCGCGCAGAAGGTAAAGTGGAGACAGAGGTGTACGAATTTATGCAACAAGCACGCGATTTTGCAGCAGGGCTCGCGGCGCAAGTGGAAATTTATGGTGTGGTACCCGCAAGCATGCCTCGTCGCGCTAACCACATTCGGGTTCAGCTGCTGGTGCAAAGTGAAACACGTAAAAGCCTGCAGCACTTCTTGCGAGAATGGCGTCCAATGCTGGAGGGGATGCAGGCCAGAAAATTACGTTGGTCGCTAGATGTTGATCCAATGGAGTTTTAGCATAAAATAATACTTTGACTAGTAACGTGGCGCATTAATTTATGCAGTTATGTAGTTGAATAACACAGGTTCAATATATGTGAAGCCTGTTATTCAGGTTTTAAACGATGGCTCCTTGTTGTAAACAACAATAAATATTTTTTCCGAAAGGTATTCAATGAAAACTCTGCGCTCAAATATGGTCTGGCTTAATCTGCCCAACATGCCGACCCCTGTTAAAGTTCTTTTTATCGGGTACTTGCTGGTTATTGGTTTGGGTTTGGCGATGGCGGGCCTGCAAATTATGCTGACGCACGGAATGGCGGATGGCAAGCCGGGCCTGTCAGTGGATGACATTGTGTATAGCTATTACGGGGATAAAAACTCCAGCAAAATGGAATCCATGCTCAATGGCCCGATGAAAACCATGGGCACACCTGAATCGCATCTTGAAATTATCAAGTGGGTGCGCAATGGCTCACCACAAGCGGAGTGGGATACACATATGAAAGCGGTTTTTAGTCAAAACTGCACACAGTGTCACGGTGTTATTCCTGGAATTCCAGACTTTAACAAGTTTGACGATGTCAAAAGCATGACCAAGGTTAATGAGGGCGCGACCATACAAAGCCTGACCCGTGTTTCACACATACACCTGTTTGGAATTAGCTTTATATTTTTCATTATGGGCTTTATTTTTAGCTTCTCCGTAGGCGTGCCGAGATGGCTGAAAATTGTCGTATTGATGTTCCCCTTTGGATTCCTGATAGTGGACGTCGCGTCCTGGTGGCTGACGAAATGGAGCCCGCATTTTGCCTGGCTTACCATCATCGGCGGTATTGGTTACAGCCTTGCATCCACCTTCATGTGGTTTGTCAGCATGTATGAAATGCTGATCCTGTCCCGCAACGGCAAGATATATAACAATGCATGGGAAAACGATATGCTGGCCTGGGGTATTGATCTTGATGAGCCGAGAGAAGAAGGTTGATATTTAAAGCTGAGCGCTTCACCAGCAATATGCATTTAATCTGATCTTGAGTGGGTGAAGTTGAAGTAAAAAAATACGGCAGCGAAAGCTGCCGTATTTTTTTGCGTAAATAATTCGATGGGGAAAAAGCAATGAGGCTCACGCTGTTTCATGAAACGGCCCATGTATATGCGCCCAAGAAATATTGGGGTCAGACAGACCCCTTTGATTACTGCCTACGTTGAAGATGCCGCTGACTTCGGATGCTTGGTTGTGGGTGGGAGTGAAATGACAACAAATCAGAGCACACGTCAGCGAAAAACAATGGCTTGCCATTTAATATAAATACTTATATATTCTCCAAATGAAACCGCTCAAGTTCATCGGCTCCAGCGAAGACGATCTGGCCGCTTTTCCCCGCGAAGTGAAGCAAGCTGCCGGTTTCCAACTCTTCCGCGTACAGGCTGGCCTGATGCCCGCCGACTGGAAACCGATGCTGAATGTGGGCGCAGGTGTTTACGAGATTCGCGTCCATGTTTTGGGCGAATGGCGCGTGATTTATGTGGCGAAATTTGCCGATGCGGTTTATACCCTAAAGGGCACAAGAACCTGCTAACAGGTGTGCTGCATGCCTTCCAGAAGAAGACGCAGCAAACGCGCAAAGAAGATATTGAGCTGGCAGCTACCAGCTACAAACAACTCAAGGAGAGCGCAAAATGAAAAAAGAGAAACTTAAGATCACCAAATCCAGCGGCAACGTTTACATCGACCTCGGATTCCCGCCGGAAGAGGCTGCCATCCTCGCCATGCGCTCCGAACTCATGTGCCGGCTCGAAATCCTGATCCGCGACAAGCAATGGACACAGGCAGAAGCCGCGCAAGTGCTAGGCATCTCACAATCGCGCGTCTCCGACCTGATACGCGGCAAGTTCGAAAAGTTCAGTCTGGACATGCTGATCACACTGGCGACCAGAGCGGGGAAGAAAGTTGAATTGAAGATGGCGGCGTGAGGAATGAATTGCGATGCTGATCCCTTCTGCTGCTTCTTGAGCGTACACCGCGCGACAATTGAAATATCTACTGAGGTCACACAATGAAAGCCGACCTGATTCACTCTCTGATAGATAGTTTTGAAGCTCACGCACAACAGACCGAGAGCGGTGTCCTGTATTGGCTTGCTCGCGACATCCAGCATCTGTTGGGCTACTCTGAATGGCGGAACTTCACTGCTGTTATATCCAAAGCAAAAACTGCCTGCGAGGTCTCCGGCCACGCCATTTTGGATCATTTTGTTGACGTCAACAAAACGATCCAAATGCCCAAAGGTGCAGAGAAAGAAGTCGAAGAAATCATGCTCAGCAGGTACGCATGCTACCTCATAGCGCAGAACGGCGATCCGAGGAAGCAGGAGATCGCTTTTGCGCAGACATACTTTGCCATCCAGTCGCGTCGGGCGGAGTTGATCGAGCAACGCTTGTTGGAAGCGGAGCGTATCTCAGCCCGCAAAAAATTGACCTCGACAGAGAAAGAGTTGTCTCAGGTTATCTATGAGCAGACGGGCGGCAATCAGGATTTTGCATTGATTCGTAGCAAGGGAGACCATGCCATTTTCGGAAAATCCACGCAGGCGATGAAGGCGCAATGGAAAGTGCCGGACAGCCGCCCCTTGGCTGATTTTGCGCCTACCATCATCACTTAAGGCCAAGGACTTTGCCGCTGAAATCACAATTTTCAACGCCAAACAAAACAGGTTGACGAGCGAGGGCGCGATTTCCAGCGAACACGTTACCAATAATGAGGCTGTCCGAAAAACCTTGCTTGAACGCGGCATACGCCCGGAAATTTTGCCTGCGGCGGAAGATGTGAAAAAAGTGGAACGCCGCCTTGCATCCGAAGAGAAAAAGTCACTGAAGAATCCCGATGTGCTGGATACTTAACGGCCAGTAGCATGAAAGGATTAGATCAACATCATCACTGTTTAGCAGCCAGGAGTCATTGAATGCCAGCGCCACAGGAAGTCATCAAGCTGATCGAAAACTTTGAGGGCAACCTCGATGCTTATCGGGGCGGTAAATACAATGAAACGCAGGTGCGGCGCGATTTTATCGATCCACTGTTCAAGGCGCGGGGTTGGGATATGGACAACAGTGCGGGTTATGGGGAGGCCTACCGCGATGTGATTCACGAAGATGCGATCAAGACTGGAACTACCACCAAGGCCGCCGTCTGTGACTTCGCTGCTGCAATCGGCATACACCCAGGCATCGTCGTCGGACGCCTCCAGCACGATAGCTTGATTGAGCTATCATGGATGAACGATTTGCGCGAGAGCTTTCGGCTTGTTGCAGCCAAGTAACAAGTGCATGAGGGGCGACAAGGATTCTGGAGTAACATGGTCAAGGCCAGCGCCCCGATCATGATGATGAAAAAGAGCATGGGCGATGCGCTGTGGCAGGAGAGGCTGGCGATAGCCTGGCTGGATGAAGCGCTGGCGGGAAAAC
>JANXWX010000102.1 GCA_025350915.1 Nitrosomonadales bacterium | reverse complement strand
ACTCCTTAATAAGTTAATTTCGAAATTGCATTTTCAGCATATAGAATCGCAGTGAGAGTAGCAAGTCTCCACACTATTTCTATTATTTTCGGGCAACCAGATCGATCAATGCCGACATACCATGATGACCTGACCCTTCATTTATTTCTGCATCATGTTCTTTTAAGTGCATGATTTCCATATCGGCAAAGGCTTGGCGTAAAAAAGGTTCCGTATACATATTCTCGGCCACTGGCGGGCCACCGGTTCGGTATTCAAGCTGGCGCGGTGTATAGCCTTGCAACAACAGCAAACCTCCCGGTTTCAGACATTTTTTCATATTGGCAAATAATTGCTTACGCTGATCAGGCGTTGCAAACTGGATAAAGATAGCCACCACCACATCGTATTTGTTTTCGCCCCACTGCCAGTTCAGCAAGTCGGCGACTTCAAAATCAAGCTTCACTCCTTTCTGTTGCGCCAGGGTATCGGCCTTGCTTGCAGCAACGGCAGAACTATCAACTGATAACACTTTAAGACTCTGTTGCACCAGCCACACGCCATTTCGCCCCTCACCATCGGCCACGGCCAGACAATGCATGCCCGGCTTGAGCAAATGATGCTGGCTCACCATAAAAGCATTCGGTTTAGTACCAAAAAAATATTCACCGCCCGCGTAACGCTCATCCCACATATTGCCTGCCATAGACACCTCAATAAATTAATAAACCAAATCAGATTTCCGTTACCGAATTTTCGTCACTGGAAGATAGCAGATTTAAGCCGCTACTGTCGATGAAACATGTGCATTTTTTCAAGTAATAAACTGGTATATTAGCCTCCATCCTGAATTGTTATCACAACCCAAACAGCCTCGACGATGACTACATTTATTTTTGCTGTGATTTCACTGATACTGGTGTTTACAACACTCAATCTGTGGGCACGCATGCGCAATGGTGCACGTGCAGATTTTATTCGCAGCTATATGTTTCCACCGGGGCTGCTGGACCGATTCAGCATTCATCATCCCAATCTGGCCCTGAAAGACCGCCAATTAGTCGCCCATGCTTTGCGCCAGTTTTTTATCGCTTATTTGAAAAGTGGTCACAAGTTTGTATCAATGCCGTCACAAGTTGCGGATGATTTATGGCATGAATTCAACTCTATACCCGTCACTATGATTCCTTCTGTCAGCAGGCGTTTGGCAGCTTTATGCATCACACACCGGCAGTAGCCCTGGGCACGGACAAGCAGAACAATGCCGGGCTGCGCCGCACCTGGTGGTATTGTTGCCTGGCAGAAAATATCAACCCGAAAAAAGCCACGCGCCTACCGCTGCTCTTTTCGCTGGATAAAAAATTGAACATCAGCAATGGCTTCACTTATGCGCTGGACTGTAACGGCGTCAAACGTAATGGTGCGCAGTCAAACAGCGGAACGGTTTATTGCGGCGGAGATATCTCAAGCCCAAGTATTGACGGTGGCACAGATGGTTTTGGTGATTCATCCTCCTCCTTTGGTGACGGCTCCGCAGGTGGGGATGCCGGAGGCGGAGGCGGAGGCGGCTGTGGTGGTGGTTGTGGCGGCGGTGGCGATTAAACGCTAGCCCCCATTACCTCGCCCATCCGCACTCCTAGACCGGGTGCCCACTGCGCATTGAACTTCAAGGCATTTTTCGGAAACAGCATTACCACCGTCGAGCCGAGCAGGAAACGCCCCATCTCGTCACCTTTTTTCAGCAACACATTCTGCCCGTCATATTTCCATTCACGCACTTCCCTGCTACGCGGCGGATTTACAATGCCGTGCCACACGGTGGCCATACTGCCGACGATAGTGGCGCCCACCAGTGTCAGTACAAAGGGGCCATGTGCCGACTCAAACACACACACCACGCGTTCATTCCGTGCAAATAAACCCGGCACACCGCGCGCGGTGACCGGATTAACCGAGAACAAATCTCCCGGTACATAAATCATGCGTGTCAATCGCCCGTCGCAGGGCATATGTATGCGGTGATAATCCCTGGGGCTGAGATAGAGGGTGGCAAAGCTGCCATCCTGAAACTGCTGCGCGAGCGCAGTGTCACCACCGACCAGTGCGGTAGTTGAATAGTAATGCCCCTTGGCCTGAAACAGTTGGTTTTTCTCAATCTCGCCATACTGGCTAATCGCGCCATCTACAGGGCAAAGATACTCAGCTTGCGCCAGTGGCCTTGCATCAATACGCAATGCGCGGGTAAAAAAGTCATTGAAGGTTGCATAACTGCCAATATCGGGATTGGCTGCTTCGGCCATGTTCACGTTATAACGACCGACAAACCAATGGATCAGACGCGTGGTGAGTTTTCCGCCTTTGCTACCGGCCACTTTTCCGGCAAATATGGTGAGCGCTTGTTTGGGTAAAATATATTGCAACATTGCTGCGAGACGTTCGGACACGTTAACCTGCCTAGTATCAAATAAGGACAGCCATTATACCCAATCAGTCTTGTGATTCCGTATTGTGAGCAAGGAGCCCTTGCGATAAATCGGAGCAAAGTATTTCAATAGGCGCTGAGCATGCCATATGCGACAATTCGGCATGGCTCAAGCAGCGACGGACACAAGGAAAATAGAATGATTGCAACATTACTGATGATTTGCGGGATTTTATTCCTGGCACTTCAACTTGAAGATAAACTTAAAATACCATCCCCTCTTGGCTTGGTCAGCCTCTCGTTTATCGCACACTTCGGATTCCAGCACGTGCCTGTATTAACCGGGAATGCCGACCAATTTGCAACACTGGTCATTTTCCTGCTGCCAATCCTGCTTATTTCCGATTCACTGGAACTCAAATTAGTGGATCTAAAGGAGCACAGATTAAGCCTGCTTTATTTGTCCGTCGTATCTGTCGCACTGTCGGTCGCAGTGGCGCTGCCCATCTCAAAATGGTTGTTTGCAGATTATGCGCTAACCAGTGCGGCGGTGATGGTGCTGTTTGCGATGGTGCTGGCGACCGACCCGGTTTCGGTTGTCAGCATCTTCTCAAAATTCGGGTTGCCGCATCAGTTAAAAATACTCGCCGAAGGTGAGAGTCTTTTTAACGATGCCACAGCGCTG
>JANXWX010000073.1 GCA_025350915.1 Nitrosomonadales bacterium | reverse complement strand
CTCTCGGCAATTGCCCCTGGTTTAAATCCTTGCTGGAGCTGGGTTTGAATCAAGACTCTGTCATCCAAGGTGAGGTGTTTGTATTTTTCCGCCATCCAACATTCTTTCATGAAAGAATGTTGCACTTGGTTTTCGCGCCCGCCGTCTTTTGAGGCTGAGATACCTTGCAACAAATAATTGATCCTGGGTGGGTTTAAATAAATTTAGTTCAACTGTGTTTGTTTCGAGCTGACCTTGCAATTGTTACTTTGCACTGAACAATGCAGCTTTGTGCTATTGAATTAAATAAAACCCGTTTTGCAGAGGGCGAACTATCCAACCTGGTTTTATCGTGCGATTCTTTACCGTCTGCTTATACTGATATATTCAATTTTGCCAAACTCGATTAGTTTTGATGAATCCTCAATTATCATCATGTCTGCCGAACGGGTTTTGAATTTCGAATTTTGTTTTGGTATTTTGAGGTATATTTGACTTAGAAAAATTCAAATTAGCACAAACGAGCTTGCTCCGTTTGTGCCTTATCTACTCTTCAATCCTTTAATTCATTAACCCTTAATACCTTAAAACCTTTAAGTAACGAAATTAGTCTGAAACCCAATATTTTAGCCATCGTTTAAGCGTAATTAATATATTTAAGCAATTTCCTCGTCTTCCAAAAAATCATAACTTACTCCATCCCAATTCTCAACCGCTAACATTTCCTCAACATGATCAATACTTGTACAAATATATTGGAGTTTTTCATTTAATTTCGATTGCGGAACCTTGCTTGCATTTCTTAGTACCATTTGCAAGCATTTCAAATAACCCAGGGTAAAACCAGCCTCGTAATTGAATTCCTCCTTTTGTACCCGTCTGTCGTATTGACAGTTCGGCTCCGGTACATTTGCCCAGTTAAATTGTTGAAGGTCTATTAGCTCCATCACTAATTCTTTCACAATTTTATTCACATCAAACTTATCACCTTCAAAATCAGTGTCAATGTTTTCATTAAGTTTGTTTTGCTCATCAGCTGCTGGTTTCAACCCCTTTTTGCTTTCCTGATTTCCCTGCCATTTGCTCAAGAAAGCTAAAATTGTTCCCATGCTCCCACGCCCAAGTTCTTTTCGGATATTGCGGGTTGAAGGTTCTACTCCTGTTGAATTAATTCTGCCGGCAACTTGGGAAAATTCTTCAAACGTAATAGAGGAATACCTTGCCATAAATTTGCTCCATTTAATATGTAACGCCTGTTATGTAACGCCTGTTATGTAACGCCTGTTATGTAACGCCTGTTATGTAACACCTGTTATGTAACACCTGTTATGTAACACCTGTTATGTAACACCTGTTATGTAACACCTGTTATGTAACACCGTGTTATAAAACTGTTCATTGATGGAAGTGTCGCTTGTTAAAACATTGTTCACCGGCTATGTGAAAATAAATTACAGTTTTCTTAATGCTGATGCCCACTGATCCAGTCTGCGCTCCTCGGCAGCGAGACCTTTACCTACATCACGGGTGTGCGGTCTGAATCTAAGCCTAAATATACCAATTGGATGCCCACCAGTATTTTTGTTTGCCACATATCTGAATCGACCAGTATTAATTATGTTTTCCGATAAATCTGGATCGCTGAACTCAACATACCGATCCATCGTTCCAAGTCGCATTGCAGTCGCATGAATAAGCCTGCTTAGATAAGGTTCGGTTTTTCTGGCATGCCGATCGAAGATGTAAAGTGTGTACAGAGTGCTTGCTTTGATAGACTTAATTGGGTCCTCATTCCATATTTGAATCGTTTCGTATAAAAAGCCTAGCCGTGATAAGTTATTAAATGCACATGAAAACCTCTCATCGCGTTCCTGCTTATCCAAAATATAAAATAGAGCTTCATTTGAAAATTCGTCTGAAATAACGTTGTCGTAACCCATGATTTCGAAAATAGCTGCATTTGTTTCTGCTATTCCTTCGATCATGTTTCCATCACCATTTTCAGTTTCTATATAGCTTCTGTAAAAGCCAGATTTAGGATTGATCCCCCCAAATTCTGCTAGCTCGTGGTGCTTAAACATGCAAATCAGCAGCATTATTGTATCCAGCCTGGTATCAGACACGTTGCAGTGAGTGCCCATGTCGATTTCGTCATATATCCTCGAAAAAGGTGGGCTATTATTCCCGCGACCAACGCCATCAGTTAGTGCGTTTGAGAGAGGTATTTCAACCACATCCACTGATTTTGATATAAGCCATTTTGGCTGGCGTACTTTCGATTTGGCATTATCTGATTCAGCTCGGGAGATATAACCATGAGATTCAAGCCAAGCCAAGGCTTCCTTCGCCCTGTAATTTGTCATTCCTGTTCGATTTGCGATACTGTTTGCCGAGTGAGTTGAAACTTGATTATTTTTCATTGTTCCGCGCAAAAGCACTATAAATGCCAAAATTTCTTCTGACTTTGCGCCTTTCTTCACCATGTCATCTAGAGTTGTTTTATTTACTATAAAAAATCCAATCCCCTTTGCTTTTGCTAAAACTAAATTGGCGTCATCTGGTTCATTGCCATCATCCGGTTGATTGGCAAGTTGTTCTGTTGGTAAATTCATGTCATTCCCCGTGCTGTACTGTATAGCGAGTATTCAACCCGCGTATTACGGCTTCAGATCGTCAGGCTAAGTTGTTTTGCCAAAAACATCGCGTCCTGCACTTGTGCGAACCTCTAGGGTGGACGATTAATTAGTTCGATTATGTCCTCGGTCCTCCATAGAGTTACTTTTAGACCCAATGAATGTTTAGCGGGAGCTGGGTAAATTCCACGCCGTATTCCATCCCACCACGCGCTCTTCGAAATCGGTATGATGGGTAGAATTGGTGGACGTGACTTGGGGTCACCCAGTATATGTTTTTGCCTTAGGAAACCGAGAGGAGGTGGTTGGTTGTGCATGTTGAGTCCCGTTTAAGCAACGGGTCAAATGCTAATTTCAATTGATATTAATTGATGTACTGCATGCAGCATAAAGTATACGTCTGCAAGAAAACGTATATTGTAGAATGTTCAGTTTGATCGATGCTTATTAGTTTTTTCCTTAATGGCTGAGGTGTGAATTAAATTACAATTCAGGGCCATCCAAGCGTGTCTTTTGTTTCCTTTTCATGTTTAAGTAGCCATGTATATACAGTTTTCTCTCCGTTATCATCACTCAGTAATTTAATCCCTTTTTCTTTTGCATATTTCTGAACTTCAGGAAATATTACTTTCGACGCTTGCATTACTGAGTGCCACTCTTTTTTAACAAATAGCATTTCTGCATATTTAATTAATTCACCATATTTTTCATTCTTTTTATGAACACCTTGTAGTCCTCGACTTTTCAACTTCTTCGTTGTCATTTCTTCGGCCAGTGCATCAGCTGTTGCAAAACTATTGGCATGACAAACAGCATCCATGGCTTCGATTGTCCTAATACCTGCTAAACGTACTTTTTCAATATCCTGGGTACCGTTTATCGATAACTCATTATTCATTAAGGGCAGATTGATTGGTATATTTTTGGCATTATCTTTATCAAGGTACAACCAATCAATTGCATCAAGAGCTAACCATAGTCCTAATACTGCAAAATATTCATATTCTTTTGCGTTTTCGAATTCAGGATTATTTAGGTCAAAATTTCCTATCGCGTTTTTAAGTGCATCCAGTTCTGATGTATTTTCACGGGTTGAAATTTCTTGTTCATATCTTTGACAGCTCAAATCAATACCGTTTGTGAGCTCATTATTAAAATAATAATCAATCATCAACTCCAAGTAGGTTGAAGCTGCATTAATTTCCTGATTTGATCGGCTGTTGAGAAGAATTTTTGCACTATTTACGATTTCACGTAAATGCGGGAAGGGGTAATCCGGAATTGGCGTACATACCAAATCCATTTCGAATTTGCAAAGGTTCATTTTTCTGTTTTATTTTTTTATACTTTATGGAATGGCGGGTAAATAATTCCTATATATATTTTGGTCATTATGACGAAAAATTGTTTAAATGATGAACGTTTTAAATTGTTGTGCTAAAAAACAATATTAAAAAAAGCAGAGCATTGGGTAACGACAAACGACACATTCAACGAGTCGTTAAAAGTACCTCAAAGCTACCCTTCAAGCCACACCCCTTGAACGACTCGTCAAGCGAGATTCAAACATCGTGAAGAAGCTGATTTGGCAATTATCCGTACAGAATCCGTACAGCTTAATTCGCTAGGTTGGAAAGCTATGTAACTATATAAATAATTTGGTGGGCGGTACTGGGTTCGAACCAGTGGCCCCTGCCGTGTGAAGGCAGTGCTCTACCGCTGAGCTAACCGCCCGAGCCCGAAAGAGAAAAGAGGGCGCGGATTAGAGCACATCGCGATTGCCTTGGTCAATAACCATAGCCACAACCTTGTGCGTGCAATGCGCAAAGACCGTAAAATGCGCGCCTCATTGTTTGTTTATTCTGTTATTGAACTTATGACCATACGCACTCGTTTCGCTCCCAGCCCCACCGGCTATCTGCACATCGGCGGCGCACGTACCGCTTTGTTCTCCTGGGCGTATGCGCGCAAGCAGGGCGGCACCTTCATTTTGCGCATCGAAGATACCGACCTTGAACGTTCCACACAGGAGTCGGTGCAGGCGATCCTGGACGGGATGGCCTGGTTGAATCTGGATTACGACGAGGGTCCGTTCTATCAGATGCAGCGCATGGACCGTTACAAGTCTGTGTTGCAGCAGATGCTGGATGAAGGCACGGCGTATTACTGCTACACCTCGGCTGCGGAGCTGGATGCGATGCGCGAGGCACAGCGTGCGCGCGGCGAGAAGCCGCGCTACGATGGTTGTTGGCGGCCGGAGCAGGGCAAGGTTTTGCCGATTCCGCCGGAGGGTATCAAGCCGGTGGTGCGATTCAAGAATCCGAGTCATGGTGTGGCGGCGTGGGACGACATGGTCAAGGGCAAGATCGTATTCGAGAACAGCGAGCTGGATGATCTGATCATCGCCCGTGCCGACGGCACCCCCACTTACAATTTTTGCGTGGTGGTGGACGATCTGGACATGGGTATCACGCAAGTCATCCGCGGCGATGATCACGTCAACAATACGCCGCGCCAGATCAACATCCTCAAGGCATTGGGGGCGAAGTTGCCGCAGTATGCTCATGTGCCGATGATCTTGGGCAGCGACGGCGAGCGGCTGTCCAAACGTCATGGTGCAGTGAGCGTGATACAGTATGCCGAAGATGGCTTCCTGCCGGAAGCGCTGGTCAATTATCTGGCACGTCTGGGGTGGTCGCACGGCGACGAAGAGATCTTCTCCGTGCAGGAGTTCATCGCGTGGTTCGATCTGCGACAGATCAGCAAATCGGCGGCACAGTTCAATCCTGAAAAATTGCGCTGGCTGAACCAGCATTACATCAAGCTGGCCGACAACATGCGCCTGGATGGCTTGGTGCGCAAGCATCTGGCCGATCGCGGCGTGCAGGTGAGCGATGCTCCGCGGTTGGAAGCGGTGATCGCCTTGTACAAAGAGCGTGTCGCGACTTTGCTGGAATTGGCGGATGAGGCGGAGGTATTTTATATCGAGGTGCATCCTGCGCAGGATCTGCTGGACGCGCATCTGCTACCAGATGTGCTGCCCGCGTTGCGCGAACTTGCCGGGCGTTTTTCCGATGTTGCCTGGGAAGCACCCGCGCTGGCCGCATTGATAAAAGAACTGCTGGCCAAGCACAATTTAAAGATGCCTAAGCTGGCGATGCCATTGCGCGTGATGCTGGTCGGGCAAACACATACGCCTTCTGTCGATGCTGTGCTGGCTTTGTTCCCGCGCGAGACGGTGTTGGCGCGTATGAAAAAATATCTGTAACTATTTGCATTATCTTGAAACAGACGGTTGCCACACACAGCTATCGATTCAGAGCGGAGCTTCGTGCCTCGTGATATGCCACCCTAAAGATGCCGCTGGCAACAAATCCAAGGCGCGCCCCAATTTGATATTGGCAGGTCGACTAGACATGCATGATTAAAATTCTTTCCAGTCATCGCTTACGACTTCTTTGGCTTTGATCAACTCGTGCCCCCTCCTTTCCTGCCGTGCCGGGGCCGAAATGTGTAGTGCAAGTTCCGGTTTGTCCACAGCCGTCCTTTCACTTTCCTTAACTCCGTCAAGATTGAACATACTCACCGCTTCCGACAAGCTGCCAGCTTGTTCCTGCATCGCCTCAGCGGCGGCAGCAGCTTCTTCCACCAGCGCGGCATTCTGTTGCGTCACTTCGTCCATCTGGGTGATCGCCTGATTCACTTGTTCGATGCCCGCGCGCTGCTCATTGGAGGCAGCGGCGATCTCGGACATGATGTCGGTGACGCGTTTCACAGCGACGACGATTTCGCTCATGGTTGCACCAGCCTGATCCACCTGTCTGGCGCCGATATCCACCTTGTCCACCGAATCGTCGATCAGGGTCTTGATCTCCTTGGCCGCTGCGGCAGAGCGCTGCGCCAGGTTACGCACCTCAGCCGCCACCACCGCAAAGCCGCGCCCCTGCTCACCGGCACGTGCCGCTTCCACGGCGGCGTTCAACGCCAGGATGTTGGTCTGGAACGCGATGCCTTCAATCACGCTGATGATGTCTACGATCTTCTTCGAGCTGGTGCTGATCGAGGCCATGGTCTGCACTACTTCATTCACTGCCTGACCTCCCTTGACTGCCACGTCGGAAGCATTGACAGCCAGCTGGTTGGCTTGCTTGGCATTCTCCGCATTCTGTTTGACAGTCGAGGCCAGCTCTTCCATGCTGGAGGCGGTTTCTTCCAGGCTGGAGGCTTGTTCTTCGGTGCGTTGCGACAGGTCCGCATTGCCCGCTGCCAATTCCTGCGCAGAGGTAATGATGGAGTCGCTGGTATTGTGTATATTGGCCACGATGCCGGAAATCTTTTGAACCATTTCCTTGAAGGCGAACAACATGCTGCTGTTATCATTGGCCTTGGTTTTCACTTCAACATTCAGGTTACCATCCGCCACGCGTTTGACCATTTCGGTGACATAAGCCGGCTCTCCACCAATTTGCATTAATAAACTGCGGGTGATCCACAAACCAGAAAAAACTGCAAGCAAGGTGGCCACCAAACCGCCGATGATCATCAGATTAGTCGTGGATTTTGCATTGTTCACGGTTCTTGCGGTATTTTCGTTCGCTTCGCTGATCTGCTGCTCACGGAATTTTTCAAGCTGAGTGGCGATGGTTTCACTATCCTTGTCAAAACCCGCTACCTGGCCGGTGCCTTTCATCAGCTGGTTGCCTGCATCCGTCCCTTGGGTGATATAGGCTTCTGCCATGTTCTTGCCGCTGGCATAGAAACGATTGAAGTCTGCTTCGATGGATTCGATTTGTTTCAGGCTATTCTCGTCATGGATTTCCCGGAACAACTGCTTGTAGGTTTCCACGCCATTCCGGAACCGGTTTGCATAATCTTCAGCATCCTTGTAGCCGGCGCGATCGTGGGTAGCGGCAACATCCGTCAGAAATTGCTGCACTTGAGTACGGCTGAGATCCATTCCATCTACTATCAGAATGCGGGGCAAAGTTTTCTCGTCGACCTGTCGGGCATCCCGCGTAAGCTGTGATAGCGATATCCCGACCATTAGAAATGTCGCAGCGTAGATCAGCACCACGACGGTAAAAGATACTAGCATCCGTGTTCCGATACCAAAATTTTTTAACATAATTTTTCTCTATAAAAATAACACCAGCACAGAATTGAGCTGCTCGTGTCTGTGTTCCATATAAACATTCCGTAGGCAGAGTTGAACAGTTTAATACCGCGGTGGGATTGAACTCCTCTGGTTTCTACGTGGCCATAGTATGGGCTGATTTTGCCAGGCTTGAATTTGAAGCATATGCCCACGTTAGGCATTATATTCCTCTCCAGCACCGTTAGCATATCGCTGCCATATACAGTCTGTTCGGCCATGCTATTCTGGCTGTGAAAAATCTTCACATCCTGAATGAATAGCCATCCCGATAAGTGTTACTTGATTGCTTTCACGGAGGCGTCCGCACTTGAGGCACTGACGTATCCGACCGCTCCCTTGTTGGCCGAGACGGCCTTTTTGACCTCATCATCAGATTCCATTTTTTTGGGCGGAACAGCCTTTCCGGAGAATAAGAGTTGTCCCCAAAGCGCTTTCATTTGGGAAACACTTTTGCCTACAACCTCCTGGTCAAAAGCCACGCGGACAGCACTATCATCCGGCAGGTCAAACGCAGCCACGCTGTCGCCATTGGGCCAGACCTTGGCTTCACCCCGGTATATCTTGGCGACGAAATCCTTGCCTACCGCATTGGTGTTGGCCTTGTTGGTGATAATCACATAATCACCCGCCCATGCGGGGAACGAGACCATACTGATTGCGAGCAAAGCGACATTATAAATTGACTTGCGCATTTCACATCCTTTCGTAGTATTCCATCGAGACTGGAGTAATCAATACCGGGCTCTTCAGCCTAGAACATGAAGTTCGCGGAGATCATCGTGGTATTCCAATCCACTTTTGGAGTCAGGCCGAGAGCCATTATTTCAGCAGCTCCGAGAGCATAGCCATGATTGAAATCCTGCTCCACACGCAGGTTCACGTTGTCCGCCAGTTTGTATCCGACACCGATCACATAGATTCTCTGATAGCTGGCTGGATCACCGCTAAGAGTGGTATCGGTATTCACATAGTCATAGCGCGCAAAAGGCGTATATTTCCCGATGTCGTGTGCCACCTGTAAATAATAGGCCTT
>JANXWX010000009.1 GCA_025350915.1 Nitrosomonadales bacterium | reverse complement strand
TGCAAACAGTGGTTAGTACGTCCAGCCAATCTGGGCGATCTTCATCGCACAGAAAGATGTCTTCGCGATGATCACCGCGTGAGGTGACATGGTAAAGAGCCCCTGCAAATTCAAGTCTGAGTGGTCTGGTCATTTCGGAATCATAGTGTTAGAACTGACCCCGTGATTTTTTCAATGGCCTGTTCACGGGTATCGGCCATGGCTGCGGGTGCAGGCAGTGCGAGCGTGCAAAATAGCAGGAGAATAATTACGGTTGAAACGTTCACTGAAGTTGTAGCATGTGCTCTGATTGTCGAATTCATAGTTTTTAGTTGCCGGTTTGAGTTATATGACTTTAAAAAAGTCGGCTATCCCAATAGAGACGATTTGGCGAACCATGTTATTCCATCACAAGAATGGAAGTTTTCAAATTAACCCTCAGGCAACATCAACCGCAAATTGCAATGCCAGCTCAGAGTCTTCCTGAGCCTGCGCAATGATCTGTTCTGCATCGTCAGGGTGAATACCGAGTGCCTCCCAGTCTGCGTCAACAAATGCAGGGGAAACAAATTCAGCCATGCCCATTGAGGGTACTATTTTTTCGGCGATGTAGATCATGCGCGCAAGCAAATGATCAGGCGCTGCATTAGGTGTGTGGTGATATCGCAGTATGGTTACAATGTCGTCGGGCAATTTCCAGTGGCGTGCCAGCTCCGCCCCCAGCTCATCGTGGCATATATCCAGCATGGACTTTTCGATCTCGAGTGCAGGCGTTTCGGGTGAAGCCGCCAACGCTGCATGCAGCGCATTGCTGCGTACTGGATCAAGATTGGCAAGTGCCAGAAAGCCGATGTCATGCAGCATGGCGGCCAGAATAATCTGGTCTTCTTCAGGCCTCCACTCTCGTGGCATGGCGCGGGATATGGTTAGCATGGTAAAGGCGACTCCAAGGTTGTGCAGCCATAATTCTTGCAGCTTGAGTTTGCCGGAAGGCATTTTGGCATTCAGGGCGGTAATCGAGATGCAGGTGGCTACTGACTTGATTTTCTTTATGCCCAGCAGCATGGCCGCTTCCTTGACGGAATTTATTTTTTTGCTGGAAGCACCAAGCATGGGCGAGTTGGCCAGGGCTATGGTTCTTGCCAGAATTAGCGGATCCTGTTCAACCAGTCGCAGCAGTTGCCGTTCGCCCGCATCGGTATCCGTATTCAGCGTCAACAATTTTTGCGCAATCATCGGCATCACGGGCAGAGCTTGCAGGTTTTTCAGGGCCTCTCGCAACTTGACGTGTGGGCTGGCAATACCGGCAGGCTTTTCATTTTTAACCGCTTCCGGGGCATTGACAGTCAATTGTCTGATAGTGCTTTCAAGCATGCTCATGCGTTGATATGCGGCACCGAGTCGCGTCACCATCAGGTTGAGAAACGCCTTGGCAAAACAGGCCTGGAAGCTGTTGCTGGCCTGTAGCAATGCTGACTCCTCAATTTCGATCAGTTTCAAGTCTGTCAGGGTGGTGACGGTAGCCAGCCGCACTTGCCTTGCGGTATCAAGGTAGGCGATTTCGCCAAAGCAGTCGCCGTTGCCCAGGCGGTTGACCTCCACACCTTGCTTGGTGACTAAAGCCTGGCCGCTGATAATAAAAAACAGGCTGCTGCTTGCTTCGCCTTCTTTAACAATAATTTGTCCTTTGGTTTTTTCTTGCCAGCGGCAGATGCCCACCACTTCCCATACTTCCGTGTCGGTAAAGCCCGTAAAGAACGGCAGGCTGCGCAGGATTTTGAAACGCGAGCTGTCAAAGCGCACTTCATCCAGACGTGCTTTTTGTGGGAACGCTGTAGCGAGGTCATCGCAAAAATCTTTCCACGAGTTGTAGCGTAGATCTTTGTCGGCGTGCATTGCACGGTGCACTGCAAAGCGCAACAGTTGCGGAATGTCCTGACGCCGGTTTTCCAGGGGCAGCGCTTCGCCCTGTAATTTCTGGTAGACCAGTTCTTCGCTGCTCTTGGCGGTAAACGGCAGCATACCCGTCAGCAACTGGTAGGCCATCACGCCCACCGCATAGACATCCGACTGCATGGTCGGGCGCGACTGCCTGAAATGCTCCGGTGCCATAAAGGGTAGTGTCCCCACTGTATCCACCTGAGTTAGATCAGAGTTGCTGAGGAAGGCAGCGCCGAAGTCCGAAATTTTTACCGAGTTATCTGTGCCGAGCAGGATGTTGGAAGGTTTGATGTCACGGTGCAGTACCCCCATCTTGTGTGCATAATCCAGGGCATTGCACACCTTGAAAAGAATATCGACTACACGATCAAGAGAAAGTAGTTTGTCAAAAGTTGTGTGCTGTTTTAAGGTGCCGCCCGACACATACTCCATCACCAGATAGTCAAATTCTTCCGTGCTGCCGGCTTCAATAATCTGCACGATAAAGGGATGTTTGAGTTTGCCGGCCAGGCGTGTTTCATTGAGCCACATCCTCCGGTTGCGGGCGCCATCATCATTGTGGTCAAACTGGTTTAAACGGGTAAGCTTGAGTGCGACGTCGCGCTGCAGATAGTTGTCATAGGCCAGATGTACTTCACCCGTGGCGCCTCTGCCCAGCTCCTGCTTCATGACGAAACGATTACGGAAGGCTTCGTTTGGATTGGCCATGTGAATATGTTCCAGGCATGATTGAATGCGCCTTAAAATTAAGTCTGCGGCTTATCCAGCGTAGTGCTGACCAATTCGCTTTATATTGAAATACAGTTACATGCTATTTATAAATATGATCCGCGTATCCCGGAAGCATACGCGGATTCAATGTCGAAGTGCAACAGCCAGTGGTTGCTTGGTGTAAAGAACTTCCACCCCGAAGAATACCTCGTGAGGGGTTCTATATCCAAGCACTTTGCGCGGTCGGTGGTTGAGTCT
>JANXWX010000001.1 GCA_025350915.1 Nitrosomonadales bacterium | reverse complement strand
ATACAGTGTGGTTGTAAGCAACGTACCCGCACAGGAAATTTTGTTTGCCTTGGCGCGTGATGCAAAAATCAACCTGGACATCAGTTCGGGCATTCAGGGAAATGTGTCGATCAATGCGATCAACCAGACCCTGCCGCAAATACTGGATCGTATTTCAAAGCAAGTGGATATGCGTTACGAACTTGATAACGGCACACTGGCCATCATGCCGGACAAACCTTTTTTGCGTACATACAAAATCGACTTTATCAACATGTCCCGTTCCACCAAGAGCTCCAACTCTACGTCCGGACAAATTAACAGCGGTGCTGCCGGTACAGCAGGCGGCGCAGGAAATACTGCGACCACTGTTACCATCAGCGAAACGAAAAATGACCTGATGGAAAGTCTGGTAAAGAATGTCACCGACATCCTTCTCGAAGAAGACCGGCTCCGGCAAAAATCCCAGAAAGAAACCCTGAATGCCAGCAGAGTGAACGCACAGGGCGATGGTTTTGCCTCGTCATACACGGGCACGCCGGCAAGCAAGGGCAAACAAAGTGGCAGTGGCGATGTGGGCCCGGCAGGAGGAGCGTCCGGATCCGGTAACGAAACGGTTCAAGCAGCCGCTACTGCTAAAACCATAACCGCAGAATTTGAAAAGTCGGTGAGTGTTTTTGCAAACAAGGAAACGGGGGTGCTCATCGTCCGCGCGACCAATCGACAGCATGAAAAAGTGCAGGAATTTATCGACAAGGTGATGGCAACTGCCAAGCGTCAGGTATTAATCGAAGCCACTATCGTTGAAGTTAAGCTGAATGATCGATACCAGCAGGGGATCAACTGGTCTCGCGCCTTGCTCGGCGCACAAGGTTTCGCGTTAAGCCAGGCCGGCTCTGTCGGCGTCGGGACAACAGCTGGCGCTCTGACCATTAATTATTTCGACCCTACCTCAAACTACGGAAATATCCTCGCCTCTATCCAGTTGCTGGAAACCTATGGCAATGTAAAAGTGCTCTCCAGCCCCAAGTTGAGCGTCATGAATAATCAAACTGCTTCACTTAAGGTTGCCGACAGTAAAGTTTATTTCACAATTACAACTACCCCGGCGACCTTTTCAACATCCGGAACTGTATTAACCCCGGCTACTTATACCTCAACACCTAACTCGGTTTCCGTTGGCTTTGTGATGAGTGTGACGCCGCACATCAGTGACAGTGACATGGTCACCATCAATGTACGCCCAACCATTACCCGCATTACAGGCTATGTGACGGACCCCAATCCAGCTCTGACTTTAATTGCAAACAAAATACCCGAAATTCAAACGCGCGAAATGGAATCCATCATCAAGGTTGAAAGCGGACAAACCGCTGTCATGGGTGGATTGATTCAAGAGTCTATTGATAAAAACACCAGTGAAGTTCCGTTCCTTGCCCGCATCCCTTTGCTAGGAAATTTTTTCCAGAATCGTGACGACACAACCAGCAAAACAGAGCTGGTCATTTTCTTGCGCCCTGCCGTAATCAAGGATGCCAGCATCAGTGGCGATTACAAAGGATTTGAAACCAACCTGCCCAATGCCAACTTCTTTCATGAGGATGCCAGGGGCGTGTCCACGGGGCAATAATTATGAGCCTACTCCTCGATGCACTTAAAAAAAATGGCGGCTCACCAAGCCCGGGCGCCAATGAAAAAGCACGCGACCGGCTTGCTGAAATGAGCCTGGAAGAATTACCGGGTAAACCAGCCGCCACGACGGCGGCTCCATCAAGCCTACCTCCCGAGATCACGCCACGCAGTACAGGAGAGAACTTGTTTGCCGCCAAAAAACCCGCTAAACGCAGCAAGTTTCAATACAACCTGGGCATCATTCCCACCGCCATTATTATCGGGCTGCTTCTGGGTACGGCTGGCGGCATTTATGTCTGGATGGAAATTCAACCCCCAAAAGCAGCACAATACCGTACGCCGGCAAATGTAGTCGCAATTAATGCTGCACCTGCGCCCCGCGCTGCACCGCCACTTGCCTTGCCTCCTGAAAAATTTCGTGAAGCAGAAAAGCCGGCAAAGATTCAGCGTTCTGCCCCTGCAACAGAAATGCGCACTCAGCCAACTATAAAAAGTTCTGCCAATTCTCGACGTACGACTTCATCGCAGCCGGATGCCGGCATTCAAGTACAGCGAAAATATGAAAATGACACTATATACACCACCCTGACCGCTGGCTATCAAGCTTATCAAAGCGGCGATTATGGAACCGCATGGCAGCGTTACCGCGAAGTCTTGCAAAAAGACCCAAAAAATCGCGATGCGCTATTGGGTATGGCCGCCATCGCTCAACAACAGGGATACGATGATAGCGCGATACAATCTTACAAGCAGGTGTTGATGCTTGACCCTCGCGATCCTGTCGCGCTTGCCGGACTGTCTGCGTTCTCAACCGGAGACGCAGACAGCAAGGAGAGCCGCCTCAAATCCAGTATCGCACAGACACCACAATCGGCTGCTTTGTATTACGCGCTGGGCAACCTTTATACCGAGCAATCCCGCTGGGGCGATGCACAGCAGGCGTTTGCCAGTGGCCTGAAGATTGAGCCAGCCAATGCGCTGTTTGCCTTTAATCTTGCGACCAGCCTGGATCATTTGGGACGCGGAAAACAGGCCGCCCAATATTACCAACAGGCCTTGCAGTTTGATACCTCGGGCAACTCCGGCTTTGACCGGGTACAAACTGAACAGCGCATGAAGCAATTGCAGGGAAACAAATAAAAAAAGCACTGATGTCAACCACAGAAAGATAAACATGGCAGTGCAGCAACAACCAACCCAGCTTCCGATTGGACAGCTGTTGATGTCCAAAGGGGTGATCAGCGAAGATCAGCTGCGTATTGCCGTTCAGGAACAGCACAAAAACCACCAGCCAATCGGGTCTTTGCTGGTACG
>JANXWX010000238.1 GCA_025350915.1 Nitrosomonadales bacterium | reverse complement strand
CCGTATTAGCCCATTACTGTTTTCATTGAGTCCCCGTTCCCATGAACTGTAGGGATGGGCAAAGTAGATGTCTGCCTTCAATTCTGTTGCCATGTTTTCATGTTCCGCAAACTCTTTGCCGTTGTCGAATGTAATGGTGTGTACAACGCGCCCAAACTGCGCGGCCCATTGCATACCGAGGCACGTTTGGCTGCCGGTTTTACACAAGCCGAAATTAAAATGCTGGAAGATTCAATCAAGATCGGCTAATTCCAATCTTTACAGTACAAATTTTCTGCCTTCGGATGCTTTATACTAGACGACAGCATGACGTTCCGGCATGCATAGTTTAAATACATAATTACTGTTCTTAAGGTTAAATCCCAATGCGCTTTCTTACCCGTTCGACCGTCTTGTTACACACTTTCGTATTGCTGGGCTTGCTCAGCGGCAATGGAGCTTCCGCTCAGTCGGTAGCATGCACAGCCCCTGCCAGCAGCTCAACATCCATCGAACCCGTGCGCATGGTATTTGGCGGGGATATTGTGCTGGGGAACAGCTTTATCGTGGATAACATTCCCAAAGACTGGGAAGAAAACTATTTTTCAGGTGTACGCAGCATACTGAAACGCGCCGATTTCGCCTTTGGCAACTTTGAAGATACGCTGACCAACCATGATAAAACGACCAAAAAAACCGCGTCCGGGCGTGCCTATGCTTTTCGCTCACCGCCACACTATGCTGAATTGCTGTTTCAGGAAGGCTTCAGAATCGTCAATGTCGCCAATAATCATGCAAATGATTTTGGCGACATTGGGTTCAAAGATACGCTCAACAACCTAAAGCAGGCCGGTATTGCCGTAGCAGGATTACGCGACGAAAAAGCGACACTTACTGTACGGGGTCTGAATATTGCAGTACTCGGCTTCACCTATTCCGATCGCTTTAACACTGTGTTTGACCTCGCAGCAGGTGCCGAACGGGTACGCCAAGCCAAGGCAAAAGGTGAATATGTAATCGTGACCTTCCATGCCGGTGCAGAGGGCTCTCCCGCAATCTGGCATGACAACGAGGAGGAAGAATTTCTGGGAGAAAATCGCGGCAATACCGTGGCTTTCTCCCGCGCCATGATAGATGCCGGTGCCGATCTGGTTGTCGGTCACGGCCCGCATGTGTTGCGTGCCATCGAATGCTACCAGGGTAAACCGATCGCCTATTCACTCGGCAACTTTGTCGGGGTTGGCGGCTTGTCTGCGAAAAGCTTTGCGGCTGTGTCGGCGCTGCTTGAAGTAGCCGTGGCACAGGATGGTACCTTGCAAAGTATCAATCTCGTTCCCGTGCGTTTTAACGAACATAAATTACCGCAACCCGACCCCCAGGAATATGGCACACGCCTGGCCAATTACCTCGGCCATCATGCCCGATACCCCGGGACATTTATCGAGTTCCCGCTCAATAACAATGATAATCAGGACGCCTTTTTAGCCTGGTTCAATATCAACAATCCGCGTATTTTGTCAGCTAAAAAATAATGGCGGCAACACCCATCAAGTCAAATCAGGCGCTGCTGGCTCGCTCCCTCGCCGCAGTGTGGCATCCCTGCACACAGATGAAGCGGCATGAAACCCTGCCATTGGTCCCTATCTCGCACGGCAACGGCGTGTGGTTGTATGACCAGGAAGGAAAGCGCTACCTGGATGCAGTAAGCTCATGGTGGGTCAATTTATTCGGCCACTGCAACCCCCGCATCAATGCGGCAATCACTGACCAGCTGGGCAAGCTGGAACATGTGATGCTGGCGGGCTTTACCCATGAACCGGTCGTGCAACTTTCCGAGCGGCTGGCGCAACTTGCCCCAGATGGCCTGGGACATTGCTTCTACGCTTCGGACGGCGCCTCAGCAGTCGAGATTGCGCTCAAAATGAGCGCACATTATTGGCGCAACGCTGGCAAACCAGAAAAAACACAATTCATCAGCCTGCAAAACAGTTACCACGGCGAAACACTGGGCGCCTTGTCAGTCACCGACGTTGCGTTATTTAAAGACGCCTACGGCCCCATGCTCAAACAAAATGCAACGGTATTAAATCCGGACAGCCGCAACGCTGCGATCGGAGAGAATGCACACGATTATGCACTGCGCTGTGCAGCACAACTCGAGTCACACTTACAGCAACATCATCGCCAGCTTGCCGCCTTAATTATCGAGCCACTGGTGCAGGGCGCTGCCGGTATGGCCATGTACCACCCCGTGTATTTAAGTCGTGCCCGTGAATTATGTGAAGAATATGGTGTGCATTTGATAGCCGATGAAATTGCGGTGGGCATGGGGCGTACCGGCACAATGTTTGCGTGTGAACAGGGTGAAATTACACCGGACTTTTTGTGTTTATCCAAAGGCATTACCGGTGGTTATTTGCCCTTATCGGTCGTGATGACGACGAACAAGATTTATCAGGCTTTTTATGCAGATGATGTTACGCGGGGATTTCTGCACTCCCACTCCTACACCGGCAACCCGCTTGCTTGCCGTGCCGCCCTGGCTACACTGGAAATATTCGCCACTGAAGACGTACTCAATACCAACCGTATCAAGGCAGCTTATATGAATCGCATTGCAGACAGTCTGCGCAAACATCCCAAGGTAAAACACTTTCGCAACAGAGGCATGATCTGGGCCTTTGAAGTGGAGACCCCGCATGCCGATTTTGCCCAGCGTTGTTTTTCACTCGCTCTGCAACATGAAATTTTGCTGCGGCCTATGGGTAACACCGTGTACTTTATGCCACCCTATGTGATCAGCGAAGCTGAAATGGATATATTGGTCACCCGTGCCCTGCAAGTTATCGATCAACTTGTATGAAGCCACTCGACCCATATTGCATAAAATTCAGTTATGCCATTTGCGTAATATTCACCCTGATTTGCTCAGCCACAGTAGCTGCGGAATTACCCCCTTCCGTGCGGGATGCGCTGAAACGCGCCAACATTCCAATGAACAGCGTTGGCATTGAAGTTCGCGAAGTCAATAGCGCGACACCCCTGATCCGGGTCAACACCAACCAGGCCATGAACCCGGCTTCAACCATGAAGCTGCTCACAACCTATGCCGCACTGGAAATATTGGGGCCGGCCTACACTTGGAGAACTGAAGCCTATATTGATGGCACGCTTGAGGAGGGCGTATTGAAAGGCAACCTGATCATCAAGGGATATGGCAATCCCAAGATGAATTCGGAGCATCTCTGGTTGTGGTTACATGATTTACGTAATCGTGGCTTGCGCGAAATCCGGGGCGACTTGATACTCGACCACAGTGCATTTGCACCTCAGGTATTCGATGCTACCGCATTTGATAACGACCCCTTGCGCGCCTATAACGTCACCCCTGACGCACTGCTGCTTAATTTCAATGCGATACGTTTTTACTTTGCGCCTGCTGATGGCAACGTTAGAATTTATACCGACCCTGCACTTTCCGGTATAACACTTGATAACAAACTGACCTTAAAGAATCAGCGTAACTGCGGTGACTGGGAAAGCAATCTTCATATACAAACCCTAGACAGCCTGATTCGCTTGCAAGGCACCTATCCTGCCCAATGCGGCGAGCGTAACAAGGCCGTTAGCCTGTTGTCTCATTCCCGCTATTTTGAGGCCGTGTTTCGCGCTGTTTGGCAGGAGGTTGGCGGGACATTGCAAGGTACTTCCCGCGACGGCATTGTTCCTTCTTCGGCGATACCCATCTCAACGCATTACTCACAACCGCTCAGCGAAATCATTCGTGACATCAACAAATTCAGCAATAACGTGATGGCGAGACAACTCTTTCTGAGCCTCAGCCTGAACAATAGCGATTCCATCATTAATATCCCGCTAACCAACACAGCACAATCTGCCAGTGTTGCGCAAAGTGAAATGGTGCTGCGCAACTGGATCAGTAAAAAAGGTTTCGATTTCCCTGAGCTGGTATTGGAAAATGGCGCGGGGTTGTCACGCAAGGAGCGCATCAGCCCGCACAGTCTGTCGGCATTGCTCCAAGATATTCAGCTCAGCCCGTTTTCAGCCGAAATAGAAGCGTCATTACCGATCGTGGGAGTGGATGGCACCATGAAAAAACGCCATGACAACTGCGCCGTCACTACCCATGCGCATTTAAAAACCGGTTCACTCGAAGGGGTGAAATCCATTGCAGGTTACTTACAGTCTCGCAGCGGTAAACAATGGATACTTGTATTTTTTATCAACCATCAAAATGCCTCACGGGGACAGCAAGCCCAGGACGAGCTGATTGAATGGCTGGAGGAAGCCTATTAACAATGCTTGCTATTGAAACATATTGAAATAATTTCACACAACGTTACTGGTTATAATCGCGAACTTTTTGCACAAGCTAATCGTGCAACATTTTTTTCATTTATATATACCGGTAAATAATCATGTACAAACACATCACAGCCCTCCTGCTCGTGCCGACACTCGCAACATCCGTTTATGCAGCCGATAGCGGTAACAATATAGGTGTTAACGTCAGTCTGGATAATGCCATTGGCATTCAGGGTGAATTTATTTTGCAGAAACCGCTCTCACTGCAAATATTCCTTAAAAATTACTCGCGTTCTTATTACTATGGCGGCCCCTACAGATACAGCTATACCGCGATTGGCGCAGCTGGCATTTACGATTTTTCAAGAGAACTCAGAATAGCGGATAAAAAAATACATCCCTACGCCGGACTTGGCCTGTTTACCGTCAGTGCATCCTTTAGCGGCTCCAGTACTTATGTTGACTCCTCTGTGCTTGGTGGAATCTATCTCACTGCAGGTGCTAGATACGAAATTACGCGCGATATTGATCTCGATGCAAACTACAATAATTTTGGCGGATTGACGATAGGCGCGAACTTCAAATTTTGATGGCTTGCAATTTGAAGTAGCAATCAATGGAAATAAAAAAGCCGAGAATTATTCATTCTCGGCTTTTTTACATGATAAACTTTCAAACAATGAGCTGAAAAATTAATTACTTCCTCAATGAATTGAAAATTCTGAACCCTTCTTAGAAGTAGTAGTTCACACTCAGATTGGCTGTGTTTGTACCAAAATAACTTGACTTGGTACCACCGTTATCCACTGAAATATACCCAAAGCCTACTTTACCCTCAATACTGAATTGCTTGGCCAGGAAGTACTCAGCACCAGCTTCAACTGCCAAAGACATTGCATTTGAAGATGGTGTTCCACTGGTTGAAGAGTATTCAAAAACACCGCCAACAAATGGAGCAAAATCATTGGTATTCATGTATTTTCTCATACCAGCCAACACTGAAAATGTTGTGGTTGTGCTGCCGCTTGGGCCGCCAGAAAGGAAACCAAATCCACCCAGGATAGCCATATCCTTGCCAACAAAATATTTACCGCTGATCAACGGATTGACGGGTACGCCAGTAGCAGGGGCTGAATAAACAGGCACGCTCAAACCCAAAGTACCGGTACTCATGCTGTTTGCTGCAGATGCACTACCTGCAACGAATGCGAATGCCAACGCTGCGCCAACTATTGCAATTTTTTTCATTTTTAAACTCCTGTTAATTTGTTTCATTTTAAATTTACCCAAAAATTTCAAGGTTATCTAACTGCACACTACTCATCTTCAAATTTGAGCAGCGCAAGTTTCTACATATTAATGGTTTAAGTCAATACCAAGTTAGTATTAAAACTACAATGCCGGGAAATTTATTAAATCAAGATTGCCCACAACAGGTTGATTACAAACCAAGACTCGACCATATCTCATCCACGCGACGTATAGTTTCAGAATTCATCGCGATGACCTTGCCCCATTCACGTTGCGATTCTCCGGGCCATTTGTTCGTCGCATCCAGCCCCATCTTGCTGCCCAAACCTGACACCGGGCTGGCAAAATCCAGATAATCAATCGGGGTGTTCTCCACCAGCAGAGTATCCCGGCCGGGATCAACCCGTGTCGTGATTGCCCAGATCACTTCCTGCCAGTTACGAATATCGATATCGTCATCCACTACGATAATAAATTTGGTATACATAAACTGGCGCAGGTAAGACCAGATGCCGAACATCACCCGCTTGGCATGGCCCGGATACTGTTTCTTCATCGACACCACAGCCATGCGGTAAGAGCAGCCTTCCGGCGGTAAATAAAAATCTGCAATTTCAGGAAATTGTTTTTGCAGCAACGGCACAAATACTTCGTTCAGCGCCACGCCCAGCATCGCTGGTTCGTCCGGCGGCTTGCCGGTATAGGTAGAGTGATAAATGGGATCGCGTCGCATCGTTATGCGCCCAATTGTGAAGACCGGAAAGGTTTCCTGCTCGTTGTAATAACCGGTATGGTCGCCGTAGGGTCCTTCCAGCGCCGTTTCACCCTGATGAATAACACCCTCCAGTACGATTTCAGCAAACGCCGGCACTTGCAGATCGCTGCCCAGACATTTCACCAGTTCGGTTTTTGCACCGCGCAAAAGTCCGGCAAATTGATATTCGGATAAGGAGTCCGGCACCGGTGTTACCGCGCCCAATATAGTAGCCGGATCAGCACCGATCACCACCGCTAGCGGATAGGGTTGCCCCGGATTTTTCTTGCACCAATCCTGAAAATCCAGCGCACCGCCACGATGCGCCAGCCAGCGCATTATTACCTTGTTGGGTGCGATCACCTGCTGGCGATAGATACCCAGATTCTGCCGTGGCTTGTTCGGGCCACGCGTCACCACCAGACCCCACGTGATCAATGGTGCCACATCTCCAGGCCAGCAATGCTGTATGGGGAGTTTGCCCAGGTCAACTTCTGATCCTTCCCACACGATCTCCTGACAAGGCGCACTCGATACCACTTTGGGCGACATATTCATTACCTGCTTCAATACCGGCCATTTGTCCCAGGCATCCTTCAATCCTTTAGGCGGTTCAGGCTCCTTCAGGTAAGCCAGCAACTTGCCTACTTCGCGCAAAGCTTGCGTACTTTCCGCACCCATGCCCAGCGCCACACGGCGAGGCGTACCGAACAAATTTGCCAGTACCGGCATCTTGTGGCCAACCACGTTTTCAAACAGGAGCGCCGGCCCCTGTGCACGCAGTACACGATCACAAATCTCGGTCATTTCCAGATGGGTTGAAACGGGTGCGGTTATACGTTTCAACTCGCCCATTTTTTCCAGTTGTGCGATGAAATCGCGCAGGTCACGATATTTCATTTCTTATTCCCGTTATCATTATTTGCTATGCCCACACACTATTCGTGAACAACTTAAACATAGCGGCGTTGAAATTAATCACCGGGATAGAAACTTTTCTCACCCTCGGGACGAGTCTTAAAGCGTTTATGCAGCCAGAAATACTGCTCGGGCATTTCCACTATACGCTGCTCAATAAATTCATTCATACGGCGCGCATCGGCTTCATCGTCACCACTCGGATAATTTTCCCAGGCCGGATAAAAGGTAAGCACATATCCGGCACTGCCGGGCAACACGCGCGTAATACTGGGCACCACTTTCGCATGGGTCATCTGCGCTATTCGGGGGAGTGACGTCATGGTGGCGGCAGGCACGCCAAAGAATGAAATGAACGCGCCATCTTTAACACCCTGATCCTGATCCGGTGGATAGATAAATGGCTGGCCATCGCGCATGCCCTTCAAGATCGGACGCAATCCCTGTTGACGCGAAAAAAGTCGCTGGTGTCTAAAGCGCGCACGCTTCTTCAGTAACAGTTCAGTCAGGTAAACGTTTTTTTGCCTGGCATACATGCAAACCGTATCCGTTTGCTGGGCAATCCACTGCCCACCCACATCCATACCCACAAAATGAGGCGTTAGCAAAATAGAAGGCTTATTCTTGATGGCCTCGAAATGTTCTACGCCTTCTACACGGATCAAGCTGTTAATACGCCCAGCGCTTGACCACCACAAAATCGTGCGCTCCAGCAGACCTCGGGCAAACATTTTAAAATGATCGCGCACTAATTTATTTCGCTCTTCGTCAGGCATTTGCGGAAAACACAACCGCAAATTAATCATTGCAACTTCGCGACGTTCTTTGCCCACTGTATGCAGCAGTACGCCCAAACCATTACCCATTGCAACAATCACGCGGAAAGGTAAAAAATGTACCAGCCACAAGATAAATACGCCCAACCGCACTATCATTTAATCTCCCTGGACTTTCCGCTTGGACTTAATCCAGGGGGCACTTTATAGCGGTTATAACTCCACAAATATTGTTCCGGGATGGTCCGAATGATATTTTCCAGCGCGATGTTTATTTGTCGTGGAACGGGTATATCTTTCTGCAGAACCAATGGGGAAAAGTAAATTTCATACCCCTTTCCCTGCGGGAGGCGCGTTACATAAGACATCAGCACGTGCGCACCACTGGATTCGAGCAACCGCCCGGCTAATGTCATGGTATAGGCAGGACGACCAAAAAAATCGGCCCACTCTCCCTCGCCATTCGAAGGAACTTGATCTGGCAGCAGTCCGATCGCTTCACCACGCTTCAATGCTTTGAATAAAGTACGCACACCTCCAATATCGGCGCGAGCCAAAAACATTTGTCCGCGCTGGCGCCCGCTACGGATGACATCATCCATCCACGCTCGCTTCGGGGTTGAATACATACAGGTCATCGGCATCTCTGCTGCCACATACAGACCGATTATTTCATAACAACCAATATGAGGTGTAAGCACAATCAGACCTTTACCACTATGCCGAGCTGCATCAAAATACTCACGTCCATAGCAATGATGAACCGAGGACAATACTTCAGCTACAGGGCGACGCCAAACCCACGGTAACTCAGCAATACTTTTGCCAACCTCAGCAACACTGGCAAGTATTAAATCGCTTAACTTCGTACTTGGCTGGTCAGCATTGAAATTTTCCAAATGCGCTCGAGTACGGGCTGAATAGCTGCCAGAAATCAGATACGTTATCCGACCAAACAAGGCGCCAATTCGGTGAAGAACGCTCAGTGGCAAGCGCGCCATTATCTTAAACAGCCAGGCGACAAAAGTAGGATTCATAGGAGAATTTCAAAGAGTTTTGTTATAATGTGCGACTTTTCTAATATTAACCCAGCGAGCTAAAACAATGAACGAGTACTTTTTCACCTCTGAGTCCGTATCCGAAGGCCATCCAGACAAAGTAGCAGATCAAATTTCCGATGCGATTGTTGACGCCATTCTAGCTCAAGACCCGCATGCGCGGATAGCAGCTGAAACATTAGTCAACACCGGGCTTGTGGTGCTCGCTGGTGAAATCACCACATCGGCCAATGTTGACTACATCCACGTGGCGCGCGATACCATCAAACGCATTGGCTACGACAATACCGAATACGGTATTGACTACAAAGGCTGTGCCGTACTGGTCGCTTACGACAAGCAAAGCCCGGATATTGCACAGGGCGTAAACAAGGCCTATGACGACAACATGGACCAGGGCGCAGGTGATCAGGGGCTGATGTTTGGTTATGCCTGTGACGAAACAGATACCTTGATGCCATTGCCGATTTACCTGGCGCACCGCGTTGTAGAGCGCCAGTCGCAATTACGCCGCGATGGACGCCTGAACTGGCTGCGTCCGGATGCCAAATCACAGGTAACAATCAAGTATGTTGATGGCAAAGCACATTCCATTGACACGGTGGTGCTGTCCACCCAGCACGCACCTGAAATGACGCTGGAAGCCATCCGTGAAGCCGCAATTGAAGAAATCATCAAACCCGTACTGCCCAAGGAATTGATTAAGGGAAATATCAAATTTCTGGTCAACCCGACTGGCCGTTTCGTCATTGGCGGTCCGCAGGGCGATTGCGGCCTGACCGGCCGCAAGATCATTGTCGACACCTATGGTGGCGCAGCGCCCCACGGCGGCGGTGCATTCTCCGGCAAAGATCCATCTAAAGTTGACCGTTCTGCCGCCTATGCCGGTCGCTATGTGGCGAAAAATATCGTGGCAGCGGGCCTGGCCAGTCGCTGCCTGATCCAGATTTCCTACGCCATTGGTGTGGCAGAACCCACCAGCGTTTGGGTAACTACCTACGGCACGGGCAAAGTATCGGATGAGAAAATTGCCGAGTTGGTCAAGAAACACTTCGACCTGCGCCCCAAAGGAATCGTGCAAATGCTTGATCTGTTGCGCCCGATCTATCAAGCCACCGCAGCTTACGGGCACTTTGGCCGCGAAGAGCCTGGCTTTACCTGGGAAGTCACCGATAAAGCATCTGCACTTCGTGCAGATGCAGGCCTTTAAAAACATTTGCCACAGAGCACACAGAGGCCACAGAGAAAAGCAATTGTCTTCTCTGTGTGCTCTGTGGCTAGTATTTAATTTTTACCACCTCCCGAGGGGCGCTGCAGCGGCTAACGTAAGTTGGCTTGTCAGGCTCGGGAAGGTGGCATCATCGTAGCAACCGCGCCCATTCATTAGGGTGTTTTTATAAATTCAAAATTCTAAGCGAGACAAGGCGCAAGAAAAGGGTTTCGCAGGTAAGCCTTGTAAAGGCTACTCGCAAAAATTTAAGGGCGCAGCATATGTTTTATATGTAAGCGTTTAAATTTTTAGTTGCGGCTAACCTAAAGGTTACCCTGCACTGAAACTTCGTTTTGGAGCAACGCAGTATCGCAACGAAGTTTGAGTTTAGAGAAATACCCGCTTATTTGAATGGAGTATAAAACATGAGTAAATTCACCGATTACAAAATTGCCGATATCAACCAGGCCGCGTTTGGCCGCAAAGAAATCGCCATAGCCGAAACAGAAATGCCCGGCCTGATGGCGATACGCGAAGAATACGCGAAATCTCAACCATTGAAGGGCGCGCGCATTGCCGGTTCTCTGCATATGACCATCCAGACCGCCGTGCTGATTGAAACACTGGCCGCACTGGGCGCAGAAATTCGCTGGGCATCATGCAATATTTATTCAACACAAGATCACGCTGCCGCCGCGATCGCTGCGGACGGTATTCCCGTTTTCGCATTCAAAGGCGAGACACTGGCAGAATACTGGGACTACACCCATCGCATTTTCGAATGGGCCAACGACCAGCATGCCAACATGATTCTCGATGACGGTGGTGATGCAACACTGTTGCTGCATCTCGGAGCCCGCGCAGAAAAAGATGCCTCCATTATCAGCAAGCCAGGCTCAGAAGAAGAGACATTCCTTTACGCTGCGATCAAAGCGCGCCTGGCCAGCCACCCTGGCTGGTACTCTGCACGTCTGGCGGCAGTCAAAGGTGTAACCGAAGAAACCACCACTGGCGTACACCGCCTGTACCAGATGCATGAACGCGGCGAATTGAAGTTCCCCGGCATTAATGTTAACGACTCAGTAACCAAATCAAAGTTCGACAATCTGTATGGTTGCCGCGAGTCTCTGGTGGATGCCGTCAAACGTGCAACCGACGTAATGATTGCGGGTAAAGTTGCGATCATCGCCGGTTACGGCGATGTGGGCAAAGGTTCTGCACAGGCGATGCGCGCACTTTCGGCACAAGTGTGGGTTACCGAAATCGACCCTATCTGTGCACTGCAGGCTGCGATGGAAGGCTACCGTGTCGTCACGATGGATTACGCCGCTGAACACGGCGATATCTTCGTTACCTGTACCGGCAACTATCATGTGATTACGCATGAGCATATGAAGAAGATGAAGAATCAGGCTATCGTCTGCAATATCGGACACTTCGACAATGAAATCGACGTTGCGTCCCTCAAGAAATACACTTGGGACAATATTAAGCCGCAGGTTGATCACATCATCTTCCCGCCAATGAATGGGATGCCAGAAAAGCGTATTATTCTGCTGGCTGAAGGTCGTCTGGTTAACCTGGGTTGCGGTACCGGCCATCCTTCCTACGTGATGAGCTCTTCTTTTGCCAACCAGACCATTGCGCAAATTGAACTGTGGACAGAAGCCAAGAAGGGCTCGAACAAATACCCGGTTGGCGTGTACACCTTGCCCAAACATCTTGACGAAAAAGTGGCTGTATTGCAGTTGAGGAAGCTGAATGCCGTACTCAGCACACTGACTGATGAACAAGCCAAGTATATCAACGTGCCGAAGGAAGGCCCCTACAAGGCTGACCACTATCGTTACTAGGATTTAATAAGTAACACGGCGTAACATACACAGGGGCGGATAAATTCCGCCCCTGTGCACTTGTTACCTATACTAAACGGATACTGTATATGAAACTACTGTTGATCTGGCTTCTCAACGCATTGGCACTGCTGACAGTGGCCTATGTGCTGCCCGGCATTCGTGTAGACGGCTTCACTGCTGCCCTGGTTGCCGCATTGATACTCGGCCTGATCAATACCCTGATAAGACCGTTGCTAATCCTGCTTACACTGCCGGTTACGGTAGTCACGCTGGGACTTTTCATTCTGGTCATTAACGGCTTGTTGTTCTGGTTTGCCGGTTCTGTATTGAAGGGATTTGAAGTCAGCGGGTTCTGGGCCGGTGTAGCAGGCGCATTGCTATACAGTATTTTCTCTTCTGTTTTGACGATGATTTTCTTTGAAAAAAATTCATCTTCAAAAAATAATCTGCACCCCTAGCGGAGAAGTCTTTAAATATCATGTCAAAAAATTTATCCATCAGCTTTGAGTTCTTTCCGCCGCAAACTGCGGAAGGCGTAGAAAAACTGAACAATACCCGCAAGCAACTGGCTCCACTCAAGCCGGAATTTTTCTCGGTTACCTTTGGTGCAGGCGGCTCCACGCGCGATCGCACGCTAGAAACCGTCACGCAGATCCAGAACGACGGCTATGCTGCCGCACCTCATCTGTCCTGCGTGGGTTCTACCAAAGAAAATATCCGCGCTATTCTGCAAACCTATAAGAACCTCGGTATCAAACGCATTGTGGCTTTGCGTGGCGACCTGCCCTCGGGCATGGCGACCACCGGAGAATTCCAGTATGCGAATGAACTGGTGTCATTTATCCGCGCTGAAACGGGCAATCATTTCCATATCGAAGCGGCTGCTTACCCCGAGTTTCACCCTCAGGCAAAATCACCGCGCGACGATCTGCTTAACTTTGAACGCAAAGTAAAAGCGGGGGCGGATTCCGCAATTACCCAGTATTTTTACAATGCTGACAGTTATTTTTATTTCGTCGAACAATGCCATAAACTGGGCATCACCATCCCCATTGTGCCGGGCATTATGCCGATCGGAAAATTCTCTCAACTGGCGCGATTCTCCGATGCATGTGGCGCGGAGATTCCGCGCTGGATACGCAAAACACTGGAAAGCTACGGTGACGACACGGCATCTATCCAGTCCTTTGGTATGGATGTCGTCACCAAGCTGGCTGAGCGCCTGCTGCAAGGTGGCGCACCCGGCCTGCACTTTTACACACTGAACCAGTCTGCTCCCTCCATTGCCATCTGGAAAAAATTAGGACTTTGAACATCATGCGGGCACCCGAACTTTTACTCCCTGCCGGCACCCTCGACAAAATGCGCACCGCCTACGCTTTTGGCGCAGATGCAGTGTATGCCGGGCAACCGCGTTACAGTTTGCGTGCACGCAACAATGAATTCGGACTGGAAGAGTTACAGATCGGTATTCAGG
>JANXWX010000183.1 GCA_025350915.1 Nitrosomonadales bacterium | reverse complement strand
CTGGCAAGGGCGATATCGTTGTTAACGACAAGCCGTTAGACGTGTATTTCTCCCGCGAAACAGGCCGTATGGTGGTGCGTCAGCCTCTGGAGTTGACCGAAATGATGGGCAAGTTTGATATTATGGTAAACGTACAGGGTGGCGGTGAGTCCGGTCAGGCTGGTGCGGTTCGTCATGGTATTACACGCGCGTTGATTGATTTTGACGAAGCGTTGCGCCCTGCGCTGCGTGTGGCCGGTCTGGTTACACGTGATGCGCGTGAAGTTGAACGTAAAAAGACTGGCTTGCGCAAAGCGCGTAAGCGCAAGCAGTTCTCCAAGCGTTAATTTGTTTGGGAAGCATCGAAAAAACCGCCTTGTGGCGGTTTTTTCTTTTATGATTCGGAGCGAACTTGAGTTAATAATGTTTGTCGACCCTCACTTGCAATATTTTTGGTTAACAATTATTCAATACCTGTCCCCAAATTAATGGTATCCATACCTCGTTGTAGTGTGCATTAAGAGTGCTGCAGGCTTGCAGTGAGGGTTTGAAACGCGTTATGCTGACGAACCGTTCCTGGTTTAAAGGCACAGATCGGCACACGTAAACGCGCTCGGTACAAGTTTGAATTATTACCTCTGTGCTGTATATCCTCCACCGGGTGGCAATACCGTAGTGGTATTATCAATTTTTAAAAGGTGCAGCAGGCCAGGCATTTCAAAATATGAATAATTTATTTGGTTTACCGGAAGCAACTGTTTTGTTTGTCGTCCTTTTGTTACCCTGAGCTTATGCGATTTAGAAAACTTGAACGAAGATTTAGTATTTCTGCCCAACGCTTATCGGTACGTCCCCATATCCCGTGGTATATACGTTGGGCAATTGCCATCCCTATCCTGCTGGCTTTGGGCGGGATAGTCTGGTGGGCTTACGATTCCGGCCTGGAATTGGCAGGGTTTCACCGTGGGCAAGCAGTTAAAGAGTTAGATGGTTTGCGTGAAAACGTGTCTATATTGCAGGAGGAAAACGCCAAGTTAAGCAGTCAGGCGGCTTCTTTCGAGAGGCAGGCGCAAATGGAACATTCGGCAAATCTGGAAATTGTAAATCAAATCAAATTGTTGAGTGATGAGAATGTTCGACTGGAAGAGAACGTATCTTTCTTTCAAAATTTGCCGTTGGCGCAAGGTGAAAATGAGAGTGATCTATCAATCCTGCGCTTGAAGGTAGAGCGGGATTCTTTGCCGGGTGAGTATTTTTGCAAGATGATCCTTGTCCAGTCGGTTAAGCAGCGGGGCAAGGCATTTCAAGGTAATATGCAACTGATTGTTAATGCCGAGCAGGGTGGCAGGAAAGTGGTGCTACAATTCCCGTCTGAGAAAGTTGAGCAAGAGGTGGCGGCATACCAGCTTAATTTCAAATATTATCAAGTGATAGATCGATCATTCAAGTTGTCACCTGGTATGACGATCGAGAGTGTTCAAGTGAGAGTATTTGAGAGAGGCGTACGCGAGCCAAAAGTCGTGCAAAGTGTTGGTTTATCATAGGAGGGTACATGTTTGGTTCAGGACATAGTAAACCGCAAAATCGTATAGATTCATTAATTGGCGCGGGTACTAAAATAGTCGGAGATGTTCATTTTACCGGCGGGTTGCGCGTGGATGGCGAAATTGATGGCAGTATCATTGCCACTCCCGGAAAACCCAGCACATTGGTTTTGAGTGAGCATGCGCGAGTTAACGGTGAAGTTAACGTGACGCATCTTGTCGTCAATGGCGAAGTTACCGGTCCGGTGAATGTGGCGGAATATCTGGAACTACAAAGCAAATCCAAGGTCTCAGGTGATGTGCATTACAAAACACTGGAAATCCAGTTGGGTGCCATTGTTGAAGGAAAATTGATACATTTGGCCGATACCAGTGACAAAGTCGTGGCATTTAAATTGAGTGGTTCGGAAGCTAATTAAGATAGGTAAACCCGCTTTCCTGTATAGTATGATGCTTGGTACAACATGAAAATTGCAAGGTTTTTACCGTAAGTATTTAATTAATTAACAATTAAAAGGAGTAAATTATGAACGCAGTAACTGAAATTCAGGATCCATTGCTGTTTACCGAAAATGCAGCGAACAAAGTGAAGCAGCTCATTGACGAGGAAGGTAATTCTGATCTGAAGTTGCGAGTGTTTGTTAGTGGCGGTGGCTGTTCAGGCTTCCAATATGGGTTTACATTCGACGAAGTCATCAATGAAGACGACACTGTGATGAACAAAAATGGCGTGCAATTGTTGGTTGACCCGATGAGCTTCCAGTATCTGGTTGGTGCGGAAATTGACTATCAGGAAGGCTTGGAGGGCGCGCAATTCGTCATCAAAAATCCCAATGCAACAACAACATGTGGTTGCGGTTCCTCTTTTTCGGCATAATTATTTCTAGCCAGAAAATCGGTCTCAGTAAGTTAAAAAGCGAGGTGTTTGTTCCTCGCTTTTTTTACGCCTGATAGATCGCGCCAAGTATGCAAGGGTGACGTGCGCCAGTCGCTTCAGGCAGATTAGCCTTGTGGCCTAGCAGTGTTTGTTGTGCGAGCCACGCAAATGCGATTGCCTCAAGCCAATCTGCTTCAATTCCAAGTTGATCTGAAAGCTGGATACTGCATTCGGGCAGCAATGTTTTCAGTTGAGCTGTCAGCGTTAAATTGTGGGCGCCACCTCCGCACAAATATACCTCCTTAGCGCCTATGCAGTGCAGCTGTATGGCATTACTGATTGCATAAGCTGTCAGTGCAAGCAATGTAGCCTGAACGTCCACTGGCGCTTCATTTCCCTGCAGATGTCGCTCAAGCCACTGCATATTAAACAGGTCTCGTCCACAGCTTTTTGGCGGTGTCGCGGATACAAAGGGTTCGTCAATAAACGCCTTCAGTAATGATGGAATAACCTTGCCACTCGCTGCCCAGGCACCACCTTTATCGTAGGGCTGATTGTGGTGGCGACTAATCCATGCATCCATCAATAAATTACCCGGGCCGCAGTCGAAACCACTACTTGCTTTACCAATGGGTAGATTGGTCAGATTACTGATACCGCCGATATTAACGATGACGCGATGGATTTCCGGATGACGCAACATCTTGTCGTGAAAAGCGGGTACCAATGGTGCACCCTGGCCGCCTGCGGCGATGTCTCTGCTGCGAAAATCATTGACGACGCAAATGCCGCTGAGTTCGGCCAGGAGTGCACCATTTCCCAGTTGTAAGGTATAGCCAGCCTCTGGGCGGTGTCGTATGGTTTGACCGTGACATCCGATAGCGCGAATTTGTCGGGGAGATATATTGGCTGACTGAAGCAGTGTTTGGGTGGCTGAAGCATAAAGATGTGCTAGCTCATTGGCCATCAGCTGCGCCAGATGGAGTTCGTTTACAGCGGGTTGATGGAGTTTAAGCAAAGACTCCTTGAGGGAATCGGGATAAGCTTGATAGTGAGTGGCCAACAGCTTTGTTGTGGTGCCGGAAAAATCGAGCAATGCTGCGTCTATCCCATCCAGACTGGTTCCTGACATGATGCCAACATAGAGTGCTGACATGCTTGAGTTTTGATCTTGGCGCACTTTATGTTGTCTGAAATATTATTCCAGCTTGGCCAGCTTGCTACTGCTTAGCGTATTCAACAATGTGGTGATGGAGATTGTTGCAGTCTGAAACTGAGCTTTTTGTATTGCATTGATGGGTTTAGCTTCCGGCAACGCAACCCGCAGCGGATCGTGCTGCTGCCCGTTGATCTTGAATTCGTAGTGTAAGTGCGGCCCGGTAGCCATGCCAGTCTGGCC
>JANXWX010000138.1 GCA_025350915.1 Nitrosomonadales bacterium | reverse complement strand
CGCATGCACCGCGCCAAAAACGGCGAATCCGGTCGTGGCGCAGATTGTTATGGCAAAGGGGCAGACGATATTATTCTGCGGATGCCGGTGGGCACGGTTATCACCGACATAAACACTGGCGAACAAATTGCCGACCTGGCGCACGAAGGTGAAAAAACCTTGCTCGCCCAGGGCGGCAAAGGTGGCCTCGGCAACTTGCACTTCAAATCCAGCACTAACCGCACACCGCGCCAGTGCACGCCCGGCGATGAAGGTGAACGACGCGAATTGCAACTCGAACTCAAAGTGCTGGCGGATGTGGGACTACTGGGTATGCCCAACGCGGGCAAATCCACCTTTATCCGCTCTGTTTCCGCAGCTCGACCCAAGGTCGCCGACTACCCCTTTACCACCCTGCACCCCAATCTGGGTGTCGTACGCGTTTCTGCCGAAAAAAGTTTTGTGATCGCGGATATTCCCGGCCTGATAGAGGGCGCCGCAGAAGGTGCTGGCCTCGGACACCAGTTCCTGCGCCATCTGGCACGCACCCGTCTGCTGCTGCATATTGTCGATATTGCGCCGATGTATGAGGGCACCGATCCAGTACATGAGGCGCACGCGATCCTGAATGAACTCAGGAAATACGACGAATCACTGTATGAGAAACCGCGCTGGCTGGTATTAAACAAGGTCGATCTGCTGGAAAATCGCGAAGAAAAAATTGCCGCATTCCTGCAAGAGTTCGGCACAGATACGCCCTACTTTGTCATCTCGGCGATCAACGGTGACGGCTGTAAAGAACTGAGCTATGCAATCATGAGATATCTGGACGAAGTTGCAGCTGAAGAAGCGGCCAACGCGCCGACTCCCATATCAAAAGCAACACCCGAACCGCAGGTAGAAATATATAATCCGCTGGCATCCGACCCCGAAGACTAGAACACTGCATTCAAATTATCGAGTGTGATTGAAGGATTACTACTACATGCAAACTGTTTTAACCCAAGCCAAACGTATCGTTGTCAAAGTCGGCAGCAGTCTCGTCACCAACCAGGGTGAAGGCCTCGATAGAAAAGCCATCAGCAACTGGGCGCAACAAATTTCTGTGTTAAGGAAAACAGGACATGAGGTCGTCGTCGTATCTTCCGGTGCAATCGCCGAAGGCATGCAGCGACTGGGCTGGAAAACACGCCCCAGTGCGTTGCATGAGTTACAGGCTGCTGCAGCCGTAGGCCAAATGGGTCTGGTGCATGTTTACGAAAGTTGTTTCATCGCGCACGAACTGCGTACCGCACAAGTGCTGCTCACCCACGCCGACCTCACCGACCGCGAGCGTTATCTCAATGCGCGTTCCACCCTGCGCACCCTGCTTACCCTTGGCGTCATACCCATCATCAACGAAAACGATACCGTCGTCACCGATGAAATTAAGTTTGGCGACAACGATACGCTGGGTGCGCTGGTTGCCAATTTGATAGAAGCGGATGTCCTCGTTATCCTGACCGATCAAACAGGCTTATACACAGCAGATCCACGCAAAGATAAAAATGCAACACTAATCAGCCAGGCAGAAGCAGGCGAGTCCAGGCTTGAAACGATGGCAGGCGGAGCAGGCAGCTCGATCGGCCGCGGAGGCATGCTCACCAAGATACTCGCTGCCAAACGTGCAGCGCGCAGTGGAGCACATACCGCGATTGCCTCCGGCCATGAACCCAATGTGCTGCCACGACTACTGCAGGGTGAAAGCATAGGTACGTTGCTGACTGCCAAGCAAATGGCACTGGATGCACGCAAGCAATGGCTTGCGGATCATCTGCAAGTAGGCGGTAAAATCATGCTGGATGCCGGTGCAGTGCGCGCCTTGCGCAATGAGGGCAAGAGCTTGCTGCCCATTGGCGTGAGTGCCGTCTCCGGCGATTTTCAGCGCGGCTCGGTTGTCGCGATTCTCGATGACAGCGGCCATGATATTGCGCGAGGGCTGATCAACTATAGCGCAAGCGAAGCACGCCGTATCGCGCGCCATGCCAGTAGCGAAATTGAAACGATACTCGGTTATGTGGATGAGTCTGAATTAATTCATCGAGACAATCTGGTATTGCTTTAGCAATGCCAGATTGCGGTGAAGGCTAACATGCGTAGCATGTTAAACCACGTAGTGGTGGCCAAAACCACAATCCATTGCTTTAACCATACCAGATTACGGTGAAGACTCTCGTACCCCAAGGATAAACATACGCAGCATGCCACATCAGGCAGTGCCGGGCGTATCAACACCTGTATGGTTATCTTCCTGGTAACGCAACTGTCACCGTTTTACCACCATAACCGTATTTCTGATCACGCCCCTGTATCACCACATTTTTAATACCGGCCTTGATTGATACCCCGTAGAGTTCGCGCGTAAACGGCTGTTCGTCCCCGTGGTCATGCCATAATTTACGCTCGCCGAAAACCACACTCTCCGCTCTCATTACACGGAAAGCATCGGCATAACGCCGGGGCGTATCGTAGGGCGATGAAACCGTCACATCAAAATCAAAATGATCATCCCCTCGCGACTGAACTTTAGCAGACAGTATGTCGGGATATTTTTGCCCGTCTATTTTTACAGGTTGAGCCATTGAATAGTTCGCCCAATAAAATATACCGATAATCACACATACCAATGTAACAAACTTGCGCATTATTTGACTCCTTGCCATTTGTTGAAACAGAGTTACTTCAAAGTAATTTCAAACTACCAATCCCGAAATGAAACCCCGAAGCCTATCGTCGTCTGCCTGAAATTATAATCAATCAATGATTCGCCATAACCCGACGTAAACTGTATATGCAGCTTGGCGGACTGGTTCAGTTTTATCGGCGTCGCCCAATCCAATTGTATGAAACTGCGATTCTGCTCCTGGTTAAAATTATTGCGCAAAGTCAGCCCGATCAATTGAGTACCATCCAGCGGCGCCCAGCGCAAAAACAAATCCCCGCGACCGGTATAATCCTCTATATCAGGCATATCATCCTGCCCCTCTGCTTCCAGAATACGCTTCCAGACACGCAACAAGGCTGACCAGGTTTCCGATTCCCAACCGCCCTGCAGATACATACGATTCCAGCTACGGGAAAGCGTCGAGTTGCGACCGTTGGATTGATGTACATAACCAAAATTGACGAGTTTAAGGCCAGATTGATTCCCGGTGCTCATGGTCAACATGAGTTCCGGCTCGTATATCGTTTCACGAAACGGCGATGAATTTCCGCTGTTGAAAGCCTGCCAACTGGATTGCTGTGAATAAGCCCCCCAAAGACGGAAGCTGGTGATTCCCAAAAAATGTACTTTAATCGGATTAAGTACTTTGGCTTTCTGGCTGAACTGAAATTTTACTTCTTCATGATCAAGCGTTATTGGCAGCGTGGTGACACCATGCGTAGGAGAATCAGGCTGCTGATTGGTATCGCTGGATGAGCGCACGATCAAATAGGAGACATGATGTGGCTTGAGAGGTGACTGGTGCTCCCCCAACAACTCATCATCCTTATTATCCAGATCCCAACTTCGCGTAAGATAACTGCGCGGCTCTGTAATTTTCTCCTCCACCGGGACGTTAGCCTGGGGCGATTTCAATTTTTGCAGTTGCACTGCATTCAGATTGTCGTAGCACTCAAGCCTTTCGATATTATCCGCCATGCTTGTGCATGGCACACTATTGTCAGCGACAGCAAATGACGTAATTGAGTGTACTGCGCAAAGCAATCCCAGGCAAAACGATGCCGCAATTACAGGTAGATTAATAAATTTTTTATCGGTCAACATGGAAATCTTTCTTTTGAAAATTTACTGTATCGCACCCATATGCGAAATGAATACACAATCAACAATGTTACGTTTTATTTTTGTATAACGCTCATCCGTTTAGTTTTTTCCCGATTGAACCGTATGCGTATTTTCATTATTACCCCGTACTGTGAAAGCGGAAATACTAAACAGGGATATGGATTTTATGTTTGATGTGTTTCAGGTTCGCCACAATCGTAAAAGTCATAATGACCAGCAGTGTCCAGGAACTCCACTTGCCAATATGAACAATCGACCAGGCACCCATTTGATTCGGATACTGCCAGATACCTACAAAAGTACTGATATTTTCGGCCAGCCAAATAAAAAAACCGATTAAAATAAAGGATAACAACAGTGGCATGCTGCGTTCAACATCATAGGGGCGAAATACTACGGATGATCGGGCACATAAGCCCAGCGCGCACGCGGCGATGTACCAGCGATAATCACCGATGTAATGGTGGGTGAAAAAATTTGCATAGATTAGTACCGCAATCAGCGCTGCCATCCAGTGCGGCGGATGATGAATTACCCTGATATCAAACAAGCGCCAGGCCTGGATAATATAACTGCCAACCGCCGCATACATGAAACCTGCGAACAGGGGGACTCCCAATACCTTGGTATAGGCAAAATCAGGATAAGCCCAGGATTTAATGCCACTTGAAGTTTTAAAGACTTCCAGTGCAAAGCCAACAACATGGAACAGAGTAATCGCCATTAACTCATCTTTGGTTTCCAGTTTAGTCCATACCATCCAGACCTGAATAGCTAGCGCGATCAGCAATAACGCATCGTAACGCGGCACCACCCACAAGCCAGATTTCGGCACGGTAAATACCGCTGCAAAAAATAAACCCACGAACAGGCAGGCACGCGCTTCCTTAACGCCAAAATACCAAAATTCAACCGCAAAACGAGCGACGCCTGTCAATGCAGAATTCAAACGCGGCTTAAGTAAATGATTATCGAGTTCTGGCAGGCGCATTGATATCTATAAAAATAATTTGTAGTCGTTAATCAGTTTGGCACCAATACTGGGCATCTCTGGAGAGACCCGCAATATCTACTGGCAAAACCAAACTGCTCAAATCGTATTTCGCGTACGACCACAATATAACGCATTCTCAGGCATCCATAATAAAAAACGGCGACCCAAGTCGCCGTTTTTTATTATGTTATTACTGACAAAGCACTACTACATCAACTGATACTTAGAACCCGAATTGGCCGCTATGTGCACCCGCTGCCATAAAGAACAGCATGCCGATAGACAACATAGTATTGGTACGCGATGCGAGGAATGCCACACGACGTGCCTTGGTTTTTTCTTCATCCGTTGCTGAAACGATACCGAGAATTTTCTTCTGGTTTTGCCAGATCAAAGTCCACACGTTAACAAACATGATGGTACCCATCCAGGCACCCATACCGATCAAGGCATAGCCGGGCTTGAAGGTGAACGCATCCACAAAATGCGGACCCAGCAAGGCAGCACCAGTCAGCCATGTTACCAAGGCAGACCAGCGGAAGAAGAACAGCGCGCGGGGAGCAACGTGCTTGGTGATGCCTGCCGCGGTATTGTCCGCAGTTGCGGCTTTAACAGCAGCAACCTGCACGAAGTTGAAATAATAAAGAATTCCGATCCACATGACACCGGCCATCAGATGAAACCAACGTTCTAATCCTGGTAAAAATTCCATTGCTTATACCCCTATAAATTTAGTAACGATGACCAACAGAACCAGGGTCAAAACGAACCCGGATATAACAGTGCCCCAAAGTGAATCCAACGGGTTTTTCATTGATGCTCTCCTTTTGTAATTTTTATGATCCGATACCCGCTATTCATTAGCGAACGGCAGGGAACCCGAATCATAGTCACTAAAGGGTGCTTTGTGCAACAATAAAATATCAATAATAATCATATGGTTTTATACCCTCACGGCGCAGCCGGATAATCACGGGACAGTAAAAAATTAATCTTTTTCAATCGAGCCGATGCTGCAAGACCTGTTATTCATATTGACATGCTTGTAACGTGTCGATTAAATGCCGGTGTCGAAAATACGATCCAGATGCTTGGACATATAAGTAATCAATGAATAACAACGAATTGTTACGCAGCGTGACGCAGGTTCTCAAATTAAACGCAGCAATGACTGCAGATATTTTCAAGCTCGCTCAGCACCCGATTGATCCAACAAGCATCGCCAACATGCTCAAAGAAGAGGGAGAATCAGGCTTTAGCATTTGCGATGAAAGATGTATCACGCAGTTTCTGGATGGCCTGATTGCGTTTCGACGAGGCCAAAGCGAGAAAAACCCGCCACAAACCAATATGGCCCCACCTGAGTTAAGCAATAACCTGATATTAAAAAAACTTAGAATCGCCTTTGATCTGAAAGAAGATGACTTGCTGGAATTGATGTCATTCGCCGACTATGAAGTCACTAAAAACGAATTGAGCGCAACATTCAGGAAACCCGGCCACAAACATTATCGAACCTGTAGCGACGATTTCCTGATGGCCTTTCTGATAGGGCTATCATATCGACAGTGGAGTTAAACTCGCTTTTACTGATATAGGGCAATCTGTGTTGCCTTGATATAGTCGGCTTGGTTGTAAATCATCAGATCAAGGGGCATTGCCCCTATACTTTGTTCAGCTCCGTGTAAAAGGTGCATCAAATCCCGATTGCCTATCGCGCAACAAATCATGTATTCTGCAAACACTCAAGGGTTGTAGTTTCAGCAACTTTAACTTAATTGACAGGTTAATGATGTCAGCACAAAAATATTGTCTGGTGGGAACACTCGGTCTGCTTGAGCACGAAATCAGCTTGCTGCAAAGTATTTTCAAGATCAGCAACAATCGAGATCGCATACACTTCAAGTTGATTCAGACCAATCTGGCCAAGGCGAATATCATTATCGCCGTGGTTGATAACGAAGCCGCGATGAATGAATGGCAAATAGTCAGTAAAAGTGTCCATCCTCCGGTTTTGGTAGCCGTCTCGCCCAAAGAACTCGGTAAATTTCCGGACCATTCGTTCTCTCGCCCCTTTTCACCTACCAAGGTGCTGGCCGTGCTCGATCGAATATTCGAAAAAGAACTGGCAAATCTGTTTGATGAAAAAATTTTCCATGGTGAAGAAACAGCCGCATACAGGGTCTTTAATGCATCCAGCAAAATATCACAGGGCGCAGCCAGGGCACTGGTGGTAGATGACAGCAAAACAGTGCAGAACCAGATACTCCGAGAATTAACCACATGCAAATTAAACGCGGATATCGCCGAAACCGGCGAGCAGGCACTTAAGATGGTGGATATGAAACATTACGATATTATATTTCTGGATGTCGTTCTGCCGGGCATGGATGGTTATCAGGTATGTAAAAACATCAAACGTAATCCGGCAATCAAACATATCCCGGTCGTTATGTTAACCAGCAAGTCATCCCCCTTCGACAAGGTTCGCGGTTCCATGGCGGGCTGCAATGCCTATTTAACCAAGCCGGTAGACTACGACAAGTTTCACCATGTACTGGATCAATTCATGGTGAATGCAAACAGCAAGTAAAAATTATTCATCGCATCGCACTGCCATCCAATGTTACTTCTGAGAATACTATCAGCATTAATATTAGCCTCCATACTATCCGTCGCAACGGCTGAAGAAAAACCAGCCGACTATATTCTGCTGGGGGCAGGCAACTGGTCACGCCCTGTCTATGATGGCGCCAACACCAATCACACTGTCGCCATTCCCGTCATCCGCTATTACGGCAAGCCCTGGTTTGGCCGCACCACCTATGGCATGCTGGAAGGCGGTGCACGCGTGGAATTGCTCAGCGGCTTCACCATCGGCGCACAACTGGCCTATGAGGGTGGGCGGAACAGCGCTGAATCTGCCTACCTGACAGACCATGCAATAAGCACGATTCCCGTCAGTATCTCCTGGGGGGTTCATGCAGAACTGGAAAAAAATATCGGCCCTATGCCCCTCATTGCCTTGCTGCGTTACCGGCAAGATATTAATGCCGATCGTGGTGCGCAAGCTGATCTGCGCCTCACTGCAGGTCTTTATAGCAATGTTGGTATAAACGCCGGCATCTTTGTGCAGAGCACCTGGGCAAACTCAACTTCTGCGCAATATTATTACGGCATCTCGACGCAGCAATCTGCTGCCAGCGGCCTGCCTGTTTATAATTTGCAAAGCGGTCAATTGTTTAATGCAGCGGGTCTGCTCTGGTCATACGATGTAGATGCACAATGGGTGTTACTGGGCAGTTTTGAATGGCGAGGCTTGCGCGAAGAGGCACTCAATAGTCCTCTGGTTGAGGTGAGCACCAGCCGCTATGCCAGCCTTGGACTGGCCTATCAGTTTTAACGGTAAAGTATCAACTATTCCCACAAAAATTTTCTTGCAGTAATGAACGACTCGAAATCCTCGACTGAAAGCGGTTTACTGAAATAATAACCCTGATATTCATCGCATCCCTGTATACGCAATAACTCCATCTGCTCCACCGTTTCCACACCTTCGGCTATAGTTTGCAAACTCAGGCTCCTGGCCATGCTTATGATTGCCGCAACGATTGCTCTGTCTTCGGGATCAGTATTAATGTCACGCACAAAAGACTGATCTATTTTGAGTTTGTAAACCTTGAATTTTTTCAGGTAGTTCAGCGAAGAGTAGCCGGTGCCAAAATCATCGATCGACATGCGCACTCCCCGCTCATGCAGTTTGTCCATCACCGCAACAGCCCCCTCCGGATCATGCATGGCGACACCTTCGGTCAACTCAAGTTCCAGATACTGAGGCGGCAAGCCGGTTTCTTCCAATATCCGGCCCACCATGTCGAGCAAACTGGGATGCCTGAACTGCACAGCAGACAAGTTGACCGCGATAACAAAAGGAGTATGCCCGCTTGCAATCCACTCCTTCAACTGTTGCACTGCCGACCGCATCACCCATTCACCTATCGGTAAAATCAACCCGCTATCCTCGGCAACAGGAATAAATTCTGCCGGGGAAATATTGCCCAGCTCCGGGTGACGCCAGCGCAGCAATGCTTCCGCACCGATAATGCGCCCATCCCGCAAAGACACTTGCGGCTGGTAATGCACATGCAACTGGTCTCGTTCGAGCGCCTTGCGCAGTGCCGATACCAGATCCATATTGCGATTCGCGGACGCCTGCATTTCTGCCGTAAAGAATCGATAGCTGTTTCGGCCTGAGCGTTTAGCCTGATACATCGCAGTGTCGGCACTTCTGGAGAGTGTATCCAGGTCAACGCCGTCTGTCGGGTAGAGCGCAATACCTATCGATGCGGTAACCACCAGATCATAGCGCTCACTTTGGCAAGGTTGTGCAATCACTTCCAGTAATTTCTGCGCGACCTGCGCCACCCCAAGTGCATCTGCGCCGGGCAATATCAGTATAAATTCATCACCACCCAAACGTGACACCGTATCCTGCTCGCGCAACATCAGTTGCAAACGCTGGGCGATTACGATCAGCACCGCATCACCGATACTGTGACCCAGCGTATCGTTGATATCCTTGAAATGGTCGATATCAATAAACATCGCCGCCAACTGGCCATTGGTGCGCTTGGCCAGGCTGAGCGCATATTTGATATGCGCATCCAGTTGCGCACGGTTGGGCATACCGGTCAGCGCATCGAAATTGGCCAGGTAATTGATGCGTTTTTCGGTCTCCTTACGCTGAGTGATATCACGCGTAATACCCAACAAACTGGATATTTCGCCATTTGCTTCACGCAAGGGTGCTGCCGTGGTTGAAAGCCAGCGCCGTGTTCCATGCAACCCAACCACTTCAAATTCCAGCGTATCATTTCCACCATCCATAACATGCTTGTGCAACGCTCTAAACGCCTCACGGTACTCGGGCACAATATAATCCAGTAACAGTTTCTTCCTTGCCTGTTCTAGTGACTCTGCCTCAAGCATGGCGAGGCCGGCCGCATTCATCTCCAGCAATGCACCATTTTTACCGACGACTTTTACACACTCGGGTTCGGTAGCGATAATTGTGCGCAAATGTTCTTCGCTTTTCCGCAAGGCTTCCACAGCCCGCTTGCGTTCGGCTTCCTTGGCAAAGCGATCCAGCGCAAAACTGATGCCCACCGCCATTTCAATCAGCAAATTTTGCGCCGATTCGTCAAACGCATTCACCACTTCTGTATATAACGTAAACGCACCAACCACCATGCCATTGCAATGCAGCGGCAACGACGCTGAGCCACCCCAACCATAATTTCTGGCATGTTCATGCCAGTGTGCCGTGGTTGCATCATGCATAAAATCCTGGCACCAGTAGGGTCGATTTTCACGGATCGCCGTACCGGTAGGCCCTCTGCCTGACGGTATATTGCCGTCCACTGAAATCTCAAGCCCATCAAGATAATCCACACCATCACCGAATGTCGCAACCGGGGTAACCAGCCGAGTCTCTTCGTCAAACATACCGAACCACGCCATCTTCATACCGCCAAAAGTGACCGCATCACTGCATATATGGGGGAGCAACTCAGTCACGTTATTACAGCGCACAATCGCCTGGTTACACTGGCTTAACGCGGCATACAGCTGCGTTAAGCGCTGTAATCGTGCCTCGGCTTCCTTGCGTGCAGTGATATCCTGAACCGTTCCGAAAAATTGCTGCGGCTTACCGTTGTCATCAAATGTCGTTTCCAGCACGCCCTCAACCCAGCGTTCCGTGCCATCCGGCCTGAGCAAACAATAGCCAAAGTCAAGCATCGCATCACCGGACTTCATATTGAGCATCCGCTGCATTAGCTCGTCATGGTATGCCCGAAAATCAGGCCGAAGCCATGACAACAGCGCTTCATAGGTCAATTTATCCGTAGCCGCATAACGTCCGAAAATATGCCACAGCTCATCCGACCAATGTATTAAACCATTTGATGCCTCAAACGACCAGTGACCAACATGGGCAACCTGCTCGGCTTTGGCCAGCATGGCTTCGTTTTTCCGCAACGTCTCTTCAGCTAATTTGCGCTCGGTAATGTCTATCAGGTTGACCTTGCCCCTGAAAAACGTATCCCTTAACTGTGGTTTAATTTCAAGTTAAGGAGAAAGACAAAGTAATACGGGCATCATACACGCTGGAATACAAGCTGGAAGCAGTGCGGCTGGTTCAGGGCGGCCAAGCCTGTTCAGTAACCGCAAAAATACTGGGCATACCCAAGCAAACGCTGGATAACTGGATCAAGCTGGCCGAGCAAGGCAAATTGACAGGCGTGGGAACCAAACCGGTCACCGCAGAGCAAATGGAACTGGCGCGATTAAGAGCAGAACTTGCCCGGGTAAAATGGAGCGAGATATCCTAAAAAAACCACGGCGTACTTCGCGCGGGAAATAACGTGAAGTACGCCTGGATTGGGCGCCATCAAAACCATTGGCCGATCACGCTGCAGTGTGACGTACTGAATGTCAGTTGGGGCTTGAAACCGCCAACCTTAAGCTAAAGAGAAAATTGTATAAACAAAACCGTATTGATTCTTTGCACCGGCAATTCCTGCCGCAGCCAGATGGCGGAAGTATTAATTAACCACGACCTTGGCCCGTATATCCGCGCAATATCCGCCGGCACACGCCCGCAGCCCAAGGTGGCCGATGGCGCCATTGAGGCGCTGAAGCTGGGCGGTATGTCCACTGCCGGGCTTTATCCCAAGGATGTGGATGCCGTGATGAACGAATCCATCGATCTGGTGGTGACGGTGTGCGACAACGCAAAAGAATCGTGCCCGATTTTCCCCAGACCGATTCCATCCATCCACATGCCTTTCCATGATCCGCACGGTGAGCCGATGGAAAGCTTTATCAAGGTACGTGACGAGATTCGGGCCAGATTGATACCCGAACTGAAACAGCGCTTCGGTATAGCCTGATTGTGACAATACCTATGCAAGGATCAATATCATGAACCTGTTTGAACGCTATCTGACCTTGTGGGTATTTCTATGCATCGTTACGGGGGTCGCGCTGGGTGAATTTTTTCCGGCACCTTTCCATTTGATCGGTAGCCTGGAAGTTGCGCATGTCAATATTCCGGTGGGCTTGCTGATCTGGATAATGATTATTCCGATGCTACTGCGCATCGATTTTTCTTCGCTTCACCAGGTTGGCCAGCACTGGCGCGGTATCGGCGTCACACTGTTCATCAACTGGGCGGTGAAGCCGTTCCCGATGGCGTTGCTGGGCTGGCTGTTTATCCGCCAAATATTTGCCCCGTATTTGCCCGCAGCGCAACTGGATAGTTACATCGCCGGTTTGATATTGCTGGCCGCCGCACCCTGTACCGCGATGGTGTTTGTATGGAGCCGGCTGGTGAATGGCGAGCCGCTGTTTACCTTGAGCCAGGTTGCACTTAACGATGTCATCATGATCTTTGCCTTCGCACCGCTGGTTGCTTTGCTACTGGGCTTGTCAGCGATCATCGTGCCGTGGGATACCTTGCTGGTATCGGTGGTGTTGTATATCGTATTGCCGGTATTGATGGCACAGATATGGCGCAAGTTTCTGCTGGCGCGAAGTGCGGCAGCACTTGAGCGTACCCTGCAGAAACTGCATCCGCTGTCTTTGCTGGCGCTGCTTGCGACACTCGTGCTGCTGTTTGCTTTTCAGGGCACTGCTATCGTCGCCAAGCCGCTCATCATCGCCATGCTGGCTGTACCTATTACCATACAGGTATTTTTTAACTCTGGCCTGGCATACTGGTTGAATAGGCGCTTCGGTGTGGCGCACTGTGTGGCGGGACCGTCTGCATTAATCGGCGCGTCCAATTTTTTCGAACTGGCAGTGGCGGTTGCGATCAGCTTGTTTGGTTTTGAATCAGGAGCCGCTTTGGCCACCGTGGTGGGCGTGTTGATAGAGGTGCCGGTGATGCTGATGGTCGTATATCTGGTAAAGCGCAGTGCTGCATGGTACCAGTCGGGTGTGCAGTGATAAAAAGGTCTTTCCTGCTAAACTGTGTGGAGCGCGACGCTGTAGTGACACCCCCTTGCGGGGTGGCACTACAGCGTCTTGTACCGGTTCATCCCCACGCGAGTGCACTGCTGTCCGGAATAATTTCATATGAACAAACCTCCCTGTCTGGCAGTGAAATCGGCCATGGCATCTATTCGTCGCCGGTATCGCTCGGCCTCGATTGCGGGACGTTGAAACAGGGTGGCACGAACCTCGGCCAGCAATAACCACAAGCTTCCGGCGTAATTCCGGGCCTTGCGATATAAGGCTAACAACAGATAGGTAATCAGCGCGGTGAGTATCTGGATGCGTACCGCGTTCTCGTTACGCCCCAGAAAATTTTTGATCCTCAGATGCTGCTTGATCCACTTGAAGAAGAGCTCGGCACCCCAGCGTTCTTTGTAGCGTTGGGCGATAACCGCTGCCGGACTGTCCAGGTCATTGGTCGCCAATACCAGCGGATCATTCCCGGGACGGGCGATGGTGACGCGTCGCAGAGATTCCTGATAATGGTTTTTTCGCCCGCCGCGCGGATGCAGGTTGGCAAAACGCACGATCTCATCTTTGAGCACGGCATCGGCGTCCTCGGCAGGGATGGGCAATGCAGATTCCACTTTCAGGGCTGCGTTACGTTTGAAGCGGGAGACGGAGCGTGCCTTTTGCGCGTTGATCTGGTTCCACCAGCTGTAATCACAGTAGCCCTTGTCGAAGACATAGACTGCACCCGGTTCGATCTTCAACTTCACGCCTTCGTCGATGTCGTTGATGTTGGGGGCGGTGAAGCTGTGATGGATAGGGACTTCCTCGTTCAAAATCCATCACCTGCGGTGAGGGGCAGCAAAACGGGGCTGACCGCCCCTTCGCCTTTTGCTGCGCGGTCGCTGCGCGGGTTGGGTTGTTTGGGGTGTGGTCGCTGTGCGGCCTGTTGATGCGGGGGCAGCTGCGCTCCCCCCCACGTCCCCCGGTGGTGTGGTGCGGTCGTGGCGTTGCCGCCACCGAGCATGTTGGTTTGGCCCCACCCACCCAGGCCGGTCAGCCG
>JANXWX010000137.1 GCA_025350915.1 Nitrosomonadales bacterium | reverse complement strand
TGGATCAAGCAGCATCTGCGCATCAAGCGCTTCATCGGCAACAGCGAGAATGCGGTGAAAACGCAAATCTGGTGCGCTGTCGCCGCCTACGTGCTCATCGCCATCGTTAAAAAGGAGCTTCAATTGAATGCCTCGCTCTATTCGCTGCTACAGATTCTTTCGGTGTCTGTCTTTGAGAAAACCCCGCTGGATCAGGCTTTCGCGGGCAATGGGCAATTCCCAGAACAGACAGATTTCGCCAACCAACTAAATTTGTTCGATTTTTAACCGGACACTAGTGGAGTTATTTACTCTTTAAGTTTGCGGCCACAATGGGGGCAGGTGTCTGATGCTTCGGTTTTTCTGGCTTGTTCAATCAGGGCAGATGCCAGAATCGCACTGGGCAGGGCAAAAAATCCGATGCCAAGCGCGGCAAAAAAAGAGGCAATGATTTTTCCTATCACGGTGATGGGATAGATATCACCATAGCCAACAGTGGTCATGGTCATAATCCCCCACCACAACGAGGCGGGTATGCTGGAAAATGCCTTGGGCTGTGCTTCATGCTCGGCAAAATAGGCCAGTGAAGAGCAAAGAATAAGCAGCACAAACATGATCGTGCCGGCGATCATGAATTCGGCCTTCTTCGAACGCGCCGCTTCCCAGATGGAATACATGGCCTTGTTGAAGCGGGGTATATGCAGCAAGCGCAGCACCCGAAACAGTCTGAGCATACGCAAAAAACGCAGATCAAGACCGCTCATTAACAAAAGAGATGGTAAAAATGCCAGTAGATCGACCAGTGCTAAAGGACTTAACAGGTAGCGTAGCCGTCCGCTGAGCGGTTTTTGGTAGCGTGGCGTAAGGTTGGCTACCCAAAGTCGCAGCAAATATTCCGCAATAAAAAGTGTGATGGAGAAAATTTCGAAGATGTCAAACAGCAGATGCCATTCTGTATAGAGTTCGGGTACGGTCTCAAGCATGAGGGCCAGCACGTTTAACAGGATCAACACAGCCAGTCCGATGTTGAATGTACCGACCCACGGTTCAGTCAGATGTTGCCCCTGCAGCATCTGATGTATACGGTGTTTGAAAAGCGGAGTATGACTCATGTACTAATTGTATCAAGCATTTCGACGGCGTGCCTAGCCGCCAAAAAGGGTAAGCAACCCGTCCAGACCGACAAAATTAAACGCATAACTTGCCTGTGAGCGCACTACCGGCTTGGCGTGATAGGCAATGCTCACACTGGCCTGGGACATCATTTTCAAATCGTTTGCGCCATCGCCCACCGCGATCACCTGTTTGCTACCCAGCCCAAGTACGTTGCGAGTGTGCACCAGAAAATCGGCTTTGGCCTGCGCGTCGACAATATTGCCGAGTACTTTTCCTGTGAGCTTGCCATCTTTTATTTCCAGCGTATTCGCATGAGCAAAGTCCAGCCCAAGTCGCTTTTTGAGGCGCTCGGTAAAGAACACAAAACCGCCTGAAACAAGCAGAGTCTTAATGCCATGCTCTTTCAGCTTGGCGAGCATTTTTTCTGCACCGGGGCTAAGTTTCAGGCGTTCGTCATACACCCTCTGTAATGCGCTCTCTTCCAGCCCATCCAGTAAAGCCACGCGACGGCGCAAGCTCTCGGCAAAGTCAATCTCGCCACGCATCGCCGCTTCGGTAATCGCCGATACCTGTGGTTTCAGGTGATACATGTCCGCGATCTCGTCGATACACTCAATAGTAATCAGCGTCGAGTCCATATCCATCACTACCAGACCAAAGTCGGAGAGTTGCTGGCTGGGCCTTACAAAGCCGTAGTCGAGCTGGTGCTCGTAGCAATATTCTGCAATGTTGTCATGTGGCTTGGCATCGACAAGTCGGTATGCATGGTCTTTGATGTGCTCGGTGCGGCTGGCCAGCGTGAGATCGGTAAGGCGTTTCAATTGTGCAGCAGGTATGTCGTACAGGGCTTGGATGATGAGGTTCATATTGAATTTATGACTCCCGCAAAAGCGGGTGTTCTATAGTACGAAGAAATTGGCAATGTGAATTATACGGTGTGTTGTAAATTACGAGTTGTGATTACCAAGCGGTAATATCCTGATGCGTTTACGCATCTCATCTTCACCCAAGGAGGCGAAAGGTTCATATCGATAAGAATCCGCAGGCTCATGCAGCGGCAAGTGGCGGCCCGATTTCCTCAGCATGCCATGCGGCATAGTGTAGTGCCTGGGTGATATCTTCAGCTTCTATGTATGGATACAGAGCAAGAATATCCGCTACGGACTTTCCGCTGGCTACTAAACCAATGAGTGTGCCAG
>JANXWX010000123.1 GCA_025350915.1 Nitrosomonadales bacterium | reverse complement strand
CAATGTACATGCGTAGCATCCGCTCCAGGCCTATGGGCGGTCGACCCCGTCCGCCACCGCTGGGGTAATGCGGTGCAATGACGGCCATGAGCGATGGCCACGGGGTGACCGTTTCTATTTCGGATAGAAAACGATCTCGCCGCGTTTGCTTCTTCTTCGCCGCATATTCTTGTTCTGAAAAGCTCGTTTGCATCATCTCATTCCGTGCCTGTGCGTATTGTCTCAAAATAGATCGGATCCGTCTGATTAAATCAGCGCTTCCTTAGTTACAACAGTTGGAATATGTGGCTGCAACAGGATACGCTTACATTAATATTTGTACCAAGACAAGTAAAGCTTAAGTGGCTCTACCTGAATCAACTGACATTGATCATTAACTCTGCTCAGTCACAAAATACATCAACCACTTAACGCAATTTCAGCCATTGCTCCAATGTATTGCTCCAATGTATCGAAAAAAACACAGTATATAAAGATGGGTAGCGGCAAACCTAAAAGTGTACCGGCCAGATATTCGCGAAATTTGATGCCGGACATGGCAAGGGTGTAATTCAGCGGTGGTGCGGTTTGAAAAAGTGTGCGCGCAACCACGACACTGCGTATCGGTCGTTCATCCAGGTGGCGCAAAATACGTTTGATGACATTGCTGTCCAATTGGCGCAGCACATCGCCACCCACCAAGCGGATAACGAGAAAAGTCATCACGCAAGAAACAATAGCAGCCATGTAAGTGGCGAGTCCACCCACAAAAGAACCCAGGGCCAGCACTGCTGCGGCAAGAAATATCCAGCCCGGGATCTGGATCAGATTGCCAAGCGAAAATAACAGAATAAAAATAATTAAACCACTCAGTTGATTCTCGACGATCAACTGTTGCAAAAATTGGAGATTGAAGTGGGCGCGCAATCCGGAAAACTCGAACACTGCGAACAACACGGCCAGAAACAGCAAGACGCCTAATAAGCGTCGATATTTTTTCATACGGCTTCAGTACTGAACTGGCTTGCTTCTATTTCCAATCCAATCGGAAATAGTGGATCAGGATAAAATATATAACGATTCATATATTTTTTTTGTCATCAATTATTAGATCAGTATTGCGCTTGATCTTTACGGGAACCCGATAGAACAGGTATGTATAACATTGTTGCCAAGCGCACATTAATACCTTCCCTGCGATTTGTTGATGTAATTGGAAAGCTCCTGGCTTTCCTGGTTCATTCGCATCAGGTTGGCATGGGTATTGCGGAATAGCGCGCGCATGACTTTGAAAGCAAGTCGCGGATGGCTATCGACCACGGTATCAAACGCATCCGGAGTGAGCGTATAGACCGTCGCATTGCCAATTGCGCGTAATGTTGCCTTGCGCGGAGTGCGGTCAACAAAAGCTCGGGTCCCGGCACACTCACCCTCCTTCATCGTGTGCACCAGTTTCTCCTTGCCGCCGCTGGCCATACTGATAACGCCGAGCTTGCCGGCTACAAGGATAAACAGTGTCTGTTCGGCACCGCCTTCGCTAACCAGCAGCTCGCCATCCTTCAACTGACGAACTCCCAGTATCGCTGCTAGCGCTTTGGCTTCGTCCTCATGAAGCTCCGAACCCACCGATGAATTACGAATTAACTTAAAGTCTACAGGTTTGCTCATTATCCAATACCCCTTCCAGGTTTGTTGTCGAATCAGAAATACTGCCACATCATTTTATAATTATTATCTTTTAAACCTATCGTTAATGCGGGAACGAAAAGCACGCCTCCCAATTGATTTCATTGCCTGCAAACCATGCTTCTAATGATTAATCAGCACGCTCGCTATTCTATACCGGCAACCGCTGGGTTTGCGTAAATTCAATGTGTAGCCCATTGTCTGCAGGGGAAAAATCGGTCAAGTCAACCTTTTGCTTACCTGTCGCGTTAATGCTTCCATCGCGGATATCATCGCAAACGCATTGGAGAAATACATGGTCAGCCTGAACAAAGAATCTTTTGAAGGATTTCTGGAATCATTGAAACAAGCCGGTATCGACATCATCAATGAACGTGAAGTACGCGAACGGTTGGCTGAAGTAAGACGCTGGCGTGACGCCTTTTGCACCATAGCTCGTAATAGCAACAGAATCGGCATTGCATTCAAAAGCCGCGATGGGCAGATTAACCAGGCAGAAATTCACCGCGCCTTTTCTGCATACCAGTTGCCGGAACAAATCGAGGCACAGTTTTCTGCCAACCTTGAAGCCAGCCTCTAAGTAAGCGCACCAAACAACCACAAACCCTGTATGTCAAGCAGTTAAGCCGCGCTACAGGAAAATAGTTCTCGATCCCTGCCGGATATACTTTTCAGTGTAAAAAATTTAATCAGGCGATGGATGATTAGCTTTAGTCCTTAACAAACTCACCAATTTATCAAATCCATCCAGTCGGCTTGAAAAATGAAACCTGCTACCGTCAGAGAAATCAACTACAGCAATACGCCCGGCTTTGGCATCCCAGACATTCACCGCAGTGATGTGTGATACGTAGTATTGAGAGACTTTATAATTAACAATCGTCAGGCTATCGCCTTCAACCGTCAATGAATAACTGACTTTGCGGACACCCTCAAAAACCATATACCCAAACAGCGGGGAATACAGAAGCTATCCCCTCCACTCCAGATGCAGCCCCGCATATAGAACCCATGTCATTACCGATACAACAACAAGTTCAATATAAGACCATCTAAAGGCGTACCTGAATTTCATGCCAGCATCCTTTTCAGTCATAACAACTCCTCATTCTGCACACAAATTTATAGACTGCTGGCATAGCTATAAGGAAATTCTATACTTTCATTACGTTGCCATGCAAAAAGAATAGCGTCTGCGCCTC
>JANXWX010000109.1 GCA_025350915.1 Nitrosomonadales bacterium | reverse complement strand
ATTTTCTTGTCGCGATGATGGTCTTTGCAGTTGGTTATATTATCTTCATGTTCAATATTGATTTGCCGATGTACTGGTCGCGCTGGACCATGGATCAGGTGGCGGGTACAAGCTATTTGTCATTGCTGAAAGGGGTGATGGATGCGTACCAGGCATGTGTTGTCGATTTCAGCTGGGATATTTGGCATATGGAAATCCCGTGGATGACACTTTATTTTACCGTTGCCGTATGGGTCAGTATTTCACTTGCCCATGTTCCCGGATGGATCAATGGTTCGTCCAGAAAACAATAGGTATTCAAAGCCACTGATGGGCACAGTTAGTCTGTCGTCGCTGAAATTTTAAGTCTGAAAGTCGATCATGGCTTTAATATTAAACGTTGTTAATTGAAATTAATCCAATCCTTGATTTGCTGTATAACCCAGCCACTATCGTCGAGTGGCAAATCATGACTTGCGGTTGGATGCAGGCAAAGTGTACATCCCCAATATTTTGCCAGAGTCATCGAGCATTTCACATTGACCAACTGGTCTTGTTTGCCGGCAAGTAAAAGTACCGGTGTAGAGGGCGTTGTCGGTTTGGCTCTATAACTGATGGCGGCTTTTAATTGGCGCAGGATATTGCCGCGTGTGATCGGGAATTCTTCAGCATAGGCTATCCACTGATCCAATATTGGTTTCAAATTATCTATATGGCTGCGTGTGCTGGTGAGTTTCAGTATCAGGCTTTCGCGTTGCGTTGCCGGGCCATAGAGGAGCTGGGTCAAGGCAAGATAATTTTTGGGGCGTAGCCTGTGGTAAAAGGGGCTGTAGGGCATCAGGCTGGTATTGATCAATACCATTTTTTGGAGTTCATCTGGATGCTGTTCACTCCAGGCAACGGCTACCATCGCTCCCAGGGATAAGGCCAGTAGATGGTAAGGAGGTGCATGACCAAGCTGTTTGAGGCTGGATCGCGCATAGTCAGCCATTTCCTCAACACTGCTTGGGCTGGTTTGTATATTCAAGCAGCCATTGCCGGGAAAATCCAGCGTGACTACATCTTGCCCATCCATGGCATGTTGAAACAACACAGGAAATTCACCCCAGTGGCGCGATTCGCGCATCAAACCACGCAGCAGCACCCAAGTGCTCATGACCTGTACCATCGTGCTACACCGCGTTCTTGCATACGCAAGCGGCTGGGACCTGTCAGCATCCAGTTGTCGTGGCTGGCAGCGGCGTGCATCAGAAATTCCAGCCATACGGTGTGTCTGCGCAATACCCTGTTCAAACGGTGTTCAACGATGGGGTTAAACAGACCGTGGAGAGAAAATAGTTGGCGGGGATTTTTTTTCACCCACAACCAGGAACCCATTTCCAGTGTTAACGGAAAAAATGTTTTGCTCTTGTCTTTTGCTGTTTGCAAATAGAGATAATCCCATACGTCAGCATGTGTTTGGTAGTGCAAACTTTGCGGTTCAAACAGGTATCTGTTATTCGGGTGGGTTTGTTGAAACAATTCTTCCAGGGCGATGATGTCAGCCAGGTGATCAATGGGATGTACGCTATGCGCATGGGGAAACCATACACGGTCACGCAAGCCAAAGCCGGAATGACAATCGACCGCGATGCTGAAATTGCGGGGTAGCAATTCATTTTGCACGACATTGCATAGCGCCAAATTTTCAATTTCCATACCGGATTTTTCTGACCCGCGATACCAGGGTAAACGGGGGCTGATGCGATGGCCACCCAAAAGGAATGGCACCTTCCTTTCTGCCTCAATCGGCGCATTGCGCATCAGATCCACACCATTCAGATTGCAGCGTGTGGACTGCGACATACCGCCGGGATTAATCAAAGGCATGAATACCAGACGCACATCCTGTAATAAGTGATGCAGGCTTTTGTCCCATTTTAAACGTGTGATCAAGCTGCGTAAAAAATACAACAATACATGTGTGCCTACTCGCTCCAGTCCATGCAAACCACCAAAGAAACCGATTGCAGGCAGCGTTGGATCAGGGTTGCCAAGGGCTATTTGATATACAGGAAAACGAATATTTCCCGAAATAACTTCACACGCAATGCTTGACTCCAGATTGTCTCGTCCAAGCTGCATGATGCGCTCGAGCTCCCTTAGTTCAGGCAGAGTAGGCATAACGTTTTGCTGGTATCAGTATTTGCAATTAAACTGAGAATATATGATTTTGCCGGTATTCGATATCGTGATTTTTGTTGGAAGATTCCAAAATTAATTCAGCGATAAATTTGACATGCGCACTGATGCGTTCGATGGCTTTTGTAATCAGGAAGAAATCAAGTGAGGAGGTGATGCTATGGGGATTTTCAGGCATATATGAGATCAGATGACGAAATATGCCGTCAAACTCTGTTTTTACCATCTCGTTACGATCTGCAAGTTTACTTGCCGGAATAGGTACCTGCCGCGCATAACTATCCAGAACTTCCTTTAACATCGACTGAGTTAAATCGGTAGCGTGCTTGATCTCCACAAACCGTGGAATGCCCAGATGATATTGCTGTGCACGCCTTTCTGTCACATGCGCAATTTTTTTAGCCTCATCACCGATTCGTTCCAAATGTACAATAATTTTTGTGGCTGTCACAACCAGGCGTAAATCGTTAGCTGTCGGGTTAAAGCGTGCAATTGCATTGCAGCACAAGGCATCTGTTTCCACCTCCAGCTGATTGACTCGCTGATCCTGATCAATAATTTGCCGGGCGAGATGAGCATCGGTTTTTGAAAGTGCCTGCATTGCGCTAATGAATTGCAATTCGACCAGCCCACCCATCCTCAGGATATTTGAACGAATTGCTTCCAGCTCGTTATCGAATCGTTGCAGTGTATGTGTATCGGGTAACATATTTACTCCGGTTAATCAGACCCCGATGAACTCAGAGCAAGGGCTTTCTTGGGTAAATCGGATGCGTCACATACTGTCTGGTAGAACGTCAGTAGCCGTTCGGCTTGCTTGCTTGCCGACCAGCTATGGGCATATTCGCGGCCCGACTCACCCAGCGTTTTGCGTACCTCAGGGTCGCGCAGCATTTTGATGACTTTTCCGGAAAAATCAACCAGCTCTTCTTTTGCAATCCAGACTCCCTGGCCTTCCTTTAACACATCGCGCGTGCCCAGCTCAGCAGTAGATACAACGGGTACACCTTGCGCCATTGCTTCAAGCAGGACCAGCCCTTGAGTTTCGGTGCGTGAAGAAAAGATAAAGATGTCAGCCGATCGATAGCAGCTGTTTAACTCGGTGTGGCGGTCGAGGTAGCCGATGAACTTGACGTTGTCGCCAAGATCGAGTTGCTTTACTTCATGCTCCAAACTTGATCGGGCCGGGCCTTCACCCGCGATAACAAAGAGCACATCAGCTATTTCTCTTCTGACCTGGGTTAACACTTGCAGCAGGAAGCCAATATTTTTCTCGTGGGCAACGCGTCCTACAAATAGCAGTGCAGGCGTGTTCTCGGGGATATGGTATTTCTTTCGGAAAACTTCGCGATCTCCCGGTACAAAACTTTCCGGTTCAATGCCGGTCGGGATGACTTCCGCATGGGTGGTGATGCCATAGTTTTTAAGTACTTCCAGCATGGGGTGCGAGGGTACGACCATACCATTCAGGCTGTTTCCCTGATGACGCGAAAATCGCTTGGCAGCCAGGCGCATGAGCTTTCTCGGCACGAGCGGCACGTAGTGGTAAAGATATTCTTCAAAGAAAGTATGGTAAGTCTCGATGCAGGGAATATTGAGCAGTTTTGACAGCCTGATGCCCAGGTAGTGCGCAACAAAAGGGGTTTGTATATGGATGATGTCATAGTTTTCGTTGCGAAATTTATCAAGGTGCTGCATTACCCTGCTGAAACTCATCAAGCGATCTTCCGGATCAAAAGGCACACGACGCGAAGGGATACGCAGAATGTCACTTTCATCTGAACTGGGTGTTTGATAATCGGGGACGACCAAATGCACGGTATGCCCGAGATTACGCAGCTCATGACGGAAGGTTTCGATGGATGTTGAAACGCCGTTAATGCGGGGGAAGTAAACATCGGAGATAAATAGAATTTTCATGATTTTTGATTTTGGAAACTTATTTGGCGTGGGTTAACTGGTCATTGTTCTGTGGATGGTTATCAGAGCCGGTAACGTGCTCAGAAATATTATCGATGCCATGTGTCAGGCTGCTTTCAATGCTGCCTTTCCAGTAGATCAGCTCCATGCTGCCGTCCAGGTGTTCAACGATCGCTGTGCAGCTATCCACCCAATCGCCGCAATTGATATAAGTGAGCCCGTCTATTTTTTTTATCATCGGCCAATGAATATGGCCGCAAATTACACCGTCAAGCCCTCGGTCTCGAACATGGCGAATAACAGAGTCCTCAAAGTCGAAAATAAAATTGACGGCAGTTTTTATCTGGCGCTTGGCATAACCAGCCAATGACCAGTAGCCGTTGATTTTTAGTGTGCGGCGTAGCCAGGATAAATAGACGTTCAAATTAACCAATATGTCGTATGCAAAGTCACCGAGCATGGCGACCCATTTGTGATGCAGGGTAACCTGGTCAAACTCGTCACCGTGTATCAACAAATATTTGCGTCCGTCAGCTGCAGTGTGGATGTGTTCATGTGCAACTTTGACATCGCCGAATGCGGAACCGACATATTCCCGCATCGCTTCGTCATGATTGCCCGGTATGAAAATAACCTTTTCGCCGTGGCGAGAACGTCTAAGCATCTTTTGTACAAATGTATTTTGTGCCGGAGACCAATATACGCCACCACGTTTCATTGACCATATGTCAACGATATCGCCGAGCAGGAAGACGTATTCTGAAGAATATTCCTTGAGGAATTCAAGCAAGTGCTCAGCCTGACAAGCCTTTGTGCCAAGGTGAATGTCCGAAAGAAAAATAGAGCGAACTTGTTTGGTGGTCATCTTTTATGCCGGCTATGCCATGCCCCATGTGATATTCGTGGCGCGCCCAATATTGACAGGGATGCTGGATGAGCTTTTAAAAAACCACTGATGTTTGATTTAGAAACTGTATTTTCCATGACGGCATATTTGCATGGGGGTGTTTCACCGCTGTTACAGTTTTGTTGCGAAAATATGAAATTATTGGGGTGGATAAAATGTGCGCAGGACGTTAATACGGTTGGTATTTACATCCTGATAAATACGGGACATCAGTCGAAAACATTTTAAAATGGCCTGATTTCGAATATAGCCATGCGAAACACTTGTTAGTAAAAACAACTGTCACCAATATTTAATTTGCATGCAACATTTGCTGTCTATGATTTGAGTTCTCACTCAACCCGAAGGAAGGCATCAAAATGAAACTCAAATTCCTCGTTGCGGCTATCCTCGCCACAACTGCCTTGGCAGCATGCACGGGCACCAATCCTGTCAGCCCAAAAAACGTTATATTTTTCCTCGGTGACGGCATGGGCATGACCACCATGACCGCCGCGCGCATTTATTCTGTCGGCGAAGACGGCGAGTTGACGGTGGACACGCTGCCTGAAACAGCCTTCGTCAAAACCTACTCCAATAATGCTCAGGTAACCGACAGCGCCCCTTCGATGTCTGCCTATATGACAGGCTACAAGATGAACAATGAGGTCATCTCAATGTCTACCAACACCGTTGCGTTTGCCCCAGTGGCCGATGCCAATGGCAACATGCTGGGCAATAATTGCGGCAGCAGCAATGGCACACCGGTCACCACACTGGCTGAAATTGCCAAAAGCAAAGGACTGTCTGTTGGCGTTGTAACCACTACCCGCATCACCCACGCCACGCCGGCGGCAACCTATGCGCATATTTGCCATCGCGATCTGGAAAATGACATTGCGGCTGCCCTGGTGCCTGGCGGCGCCGGCTTCAACAACGCTTTGGGCAAAACCGGCCTGGATGTTGTATTGGGCGGTGGCAGCCAGTTTTTCAAGCCGTTTGCCAGCGGTGGTAAACGTAGCGATAGCCGCAATCTGATCACTGAAATGCAAACAAATGGCTACACCTTTGCGACCAATGCAACTGAACTGAACGCAGTCGACCCGACAAAAACCTCGCGCCTGTTTGGCTTGTTCACCTCCAGCCATATGAGCTACGACCTGGATCGTTCCGCCACCAGCGAACCGAGTCTCGCCGAGATGACCAGCAAGGCGATGGACGTTCTGTCCAACAACAACTCCAAAGGCTATTTCCTGATGGTTGAAGGTGGTCGCATCGATCACGCCCTGCATGAAGCCACAGCCAAGAAAGCCTTGCAGGACACCGTGGCGTTTGACAATGCGATCAAGGCAGCCATCGACAAGGCGCGCATCAACGACCCGCAACTGGAAAATACCTTGATAGTGGTGACCGCCGACCATGATCACACGCTGGTGCTGAATGGCTATGCCAAGCGCACCGGTAAAACCACTGCTGCCGTTCCCGGCGTGTTGGGCATGGTGCTGAATTATGTGACAGGTGCACTCACTCTGGATTCCGACGGCAAACCCTACACCATTATCGGTTTCGGTAACGGCGAAAACCGCGTACAGGGTGCGCGTTCCACTGAGCCTACACTGGATGATGCAACGGTATCGGCCAACACCTACCACCAGGAAGCTGCGATTCCCATGGCTGCAGGCAGTGAAACACACGGCGGCACCGATGTATTCCTCGGCGCGATCGGCAAAGGTGCGGACAATTTCCACGGGGTGATTGAAAACACGCGCGTGTTTGATCTGATCCGCACCGCAACCGGCCTATAACAACGTTACCATTCGGAGAACACACTATGATCAAGCGCTCACTTATCGCAGCAATCCTCGCTGCCACTTTTGCCTCGCAGGCTTACGCTGCGGGCGAAGCAAAAAATATTATTTTCTTCCTCGGCGACGGCATGGGCCCCACCACCGTTACCGCAGCACGCATCTACAAATACAATGAAGAAGGCCAGCTCAATTTCGAAAAATTCGAGCGCACCGCGCGCATCAAGACTTACTCGAATGATGCGCAAACCACAGACAGCGCCCCATCCATGGCTGCCTACATGACCGGCGTAAAGGCGAACAATGAAGTGATCTCCATGTCTGCGGATACCGTTGCTACACCGCCTTCCGCCGATGCAAACGGTAACCTGACTGTCGACAATTGTGCTGTGAACAATGGCACAACAGTGGCAACCATACTTGAACTGGCCAAAGCCAAAGGAAAATCGGTGGGGGCAGTATCTACCACCGAATTGACCCATGCCACACCCGCCGCAACTTTCTCGCACATCTGCAACCGCAATGCCCAATATGCCATCGCTGCACAATTGATCCCTGGCGGAGCAGGCACGAATTTGGCACTGGGTTCAGGCGTGGATGTACTGATGGGCGGTGGGTTGAACCAGTTCAAACCCTATAATGCAACGACCAATCCCAAGGGGCGTGCCGACGGACGCGATTTGCTGGCCGAATTGGTTGGCTATACCATCGCCACCACCAAAACCCAAATGAATGCCGCCCCAAATACCGGCAAATTCATTGGTCTCTATAGCAGCAAGGGACAAATGGAATATGAACTGGATCGCGTAACCGGTGTGGGCGAGGGTGCTACCCAACCCAGCCTGGCAGAAATGACCAGTAAGGCCATAGATATCCTGTCGCAGAATTCCAGTGGTTACTTCCTGATGGTGGAGGGCGGCCGCATCGACCACGCGCTGCACGGCACCAACGCCAAACGCGTAATGGAAGACACCATCGCTTTTGACGATGCAATCAAGGCGGCACTGGACAAAGTCAAACTGACCGACCCCTCACTCGCCAATACACTGATAGTCGTGACCGCAGATCATGATCACACCATGACTTTCAACGGCTATGTCAAACGAGGTAACCCTATCCTCGGCATCAGTACCGATGTCAATGGCAATCCGATATTGGATAAAAACGGCATGACTTCCACCACCCTGGTATTTGGCAATGGTCCGAATCGCCCGGCTACCCGTGCTACCTTGCTTAGTGCCGCCGTTACCGCGGACAGTTATCTGCAGGAAAGCGGCGTACGTTTATCCAGTGAGACGCACGGTGGTGGTGATGTGGAGTTGTTTGCGACCGGCGCGGGTTCTAAAACCTTCAAGGGTACGATGGACAATACCAAAGTATTTAATTTGATGAAAACGGCCTTTGGATTCTAAATTACGTTACCGAAAGGCACTACACACCTCCCTTGTGTACATTATCCTGACGTAATGATAAATCCACGGTGCTGGGCTTTTTGCTCAGTACCGTTTTTTTATGGAAAAATTAATGACTATCTCGATTAAACAACGATACAAAATTTGCCGTTTCGCATGGCTATGCATGATTCCGCTCGCCAGTTTTGCGCAGGCTTTGCCGCAAGCAACAATATTACCTCCCGGGCCAGACATGGATTTGACCGTTAAATATTTCAACCGTGAGAAGACGCCAGACGGTGTCTTGCACGAAAGCAGTTATGCAGAAAAAATAATACGACGCAAAGGGCATGTGTGGTCGCAACGTATTTTGCCGAGCAGCGTTAATAGTGAAGCACTGGTTTCCAATCATGAGCACAAGGATTTTAACTATATCCTCCTCCCGCGCCATGTTAGCTACGACGGCAATAACCTTGCGGTGGAATTTATCGATACCCATGAGCGACAGGTCATTCATATTGCACCTACCGAGTATGAAAATATCAATTTCGACGGCTCCTGGACCAACACCTATTATCTGCTCAACCCGAACGATGTTGCCAAGATGCCAATAACATCTCGCACGACTGCGCAAACGCATGCGCAATGGCACGAGTTAACTAAAAATGGTATGTATCAGCGGGTGCTGTGGGATAACAAGCGGAATATTCCGCTCATCATGGAAACAGGTGATCAGACCGGTAATTTTCTGCAACGGGTTGAGATACGACCAGATGTGCAGTTGGTAAATATACTTCCCTGGAACAAGCTGCAAGGGTATGCCCAAAAGGAATATTCTGACTTTCTGGATTGAAAAGCCTGTTTGTCCCGTAAATATAATGTTACCCAACATATTCCAAGGCCAAGTAAGGTTAGGCGACTGTAATAATTCTGCGATATTCATCAGGCAAAATAACTGATTTATTTATTCAAATGGGAGCGATGTGGAAAGTCCATACAAAGGCAAGACCGGTTTAAAACGCTTATGGAATGCATTTGGTTATTCACTGGCCGGCTTTCGCGCCGCCTATAAACATGAAGATGCATTTCGTCAGGAAATACATCTGGCAGCTGTGCTTATCCCGCTCGCATTGTGGTTGCCAGCCACACAAATCGGCAAGATACTAATGGTATCCAGTGTGTTGCTGGTGATCATCGTCGAGCTGCTGAACTCTGCCATTGAGGCAACTGTAGATCGTATTTCCATCGAGGACCATGATCTTGCCAAGCGTGCCAAGGACATTGGCAGCTCGGCGGTGATGCTGAGTCTGATCAATGTGGCCATTGTGTGGGGCTTGGTATTGTTATATTAAAAGCATGCCGTAACCAGATCGTCATAAATAATTAATTTCTTTTTCATATGAGCATGAAATGATGCTCATATGAAAACACGAACCCGTAACGCTGCGCTGCAACAGATGTCGCCCATGAATATCGCGGTGGTGAGCGAGACCTATGTGCCGGAAGTCAACGGAGTCGCCATTACGGTAGGCCGTATGGTCGAAGGGTTGCGCCAGCGGCAACATCGTGTACACCTTATACGTCCGCGCCAACATATGCGGGAAGTTGCAGTGCAAGAAGAGAATTACGCTGAGGACCTCGTTGCAGGTGTGAAGCTTCCCGGTTATCCAGCATTAAAAGCCGGCATGCCTGCCAAAGGCATACTGTTAAATCTGTGGAAAAAACGGCGGCCGGATATTGTACATGTCGCGACGGAGGGTCCGCTGGGATGGTCCGCCTTGTCGGCAGCGCGCCAATTGGGTATTCCCGTTTCTTCCGATTTCCATACCAATTTTCACAGCTACAGCAAGCACTATGGCGTGGCCTGGTTGAATAAACCGATTGCTGCTTATTTGCGCTACTTTCACAATAAAACCGATTGCACAATCGTGCCGACCACAGAGCTGCAGCAACATTTACGGCAAACTGGTTACAAAAATGTGGAAGTAGTTTCACGCGGTGTGGACACGGAATTATTTCATCCGCACAAACGCAGCATTGAACTTCGCCAGAAATGGGGCGCGGACATTGATACGCCCGTGGTGATATTGGTCAGTCGGCTGGCTGCGGAAAAGAACCTCCATGTCGCCATCCATGCCTTTGAACAAATGCAGGCAGTTATTGGTGATGCAAAATTGGTGATGGTAGGTGACGGCCCGGAACGGACAATGTTGCAAAAGCAATATCCAAATGTGATTTTTGCGGGCATGCGCACAGGTGAAGATCTGGCCGCCCATTATGCTTCTGGCGATGTGTTTCTCAACGCCAGCCTGACCGAGACTTATGGAAATGTGACAGTGGAAGCCATGGCTAGCGGCCTGGCTGTGCTGGCGTATGACTATGCTTCGGCTCGTCAGCACATACGCCACGATGTAAATGGCTTGCTTGTTCCTTTTAATGACACCACGGCATTTTTCGAACAGGCGGTAGCTTTGATACAGATACCTGACCGTATCCAGCGATTACGCAACCGGGCTCGGCAGACAGTAGAGCAACTGACTTGGATGGCTGTTATGGGGCAACTGGAAAATGTGTTGTCAGATATTGTTAACGCACAGGGAGTGAATTATGTCCAGACTGAATTATCACCTGAACGCTAGTTTACAAAAATTTAATAATTGGGATATCAATTTGTGTCAGTCATGCAATGACTTGAGCAGAAATTTTACACTCCGGAAAATATTTAAATTGATCAGCCGTCTCGGTGATGGCGTGTTTTGGTACATGCTGATGGCAGTGCTACTACTGCGTTATCAGGCTGAAGCGCTTCCTGCTGTTTTGCACATGCTGGCTGTTGCACTGACCGGTACGCTAATCTACAAATTGATCAAAAGCAAAACGTTGCGCCCGCGTCCTTTCAATGTATATCCAAGTATTGTTTGCACTGGCAATCCGCTGGATCAATACAGTTTTCCCTCCGGACATACACTGCATGCAGTCGCTTTTAGCATAATCGCTGTGGCATATTTTCCTGCTTTACTCTGGCTGGTGTTGCCTTTCGCAATATTGGTCGCGTTGTCACGCCCGATTCTGGGCCTGCATTACCCCAGTGATGTCTTGATGGGTGCCCTTATAGGCGCAATATTGTCTATATTCTCCCTTTATCTGTAGTTCTACCGGGCAGTCTTATCTATTACGCTGAGCTCGTAGCTTTCCGTTTGTGACGGATAGCTGGGAAGCTTGAGCATTCGCATCTCTCTGTCCGTATTGTCTGAGCTATATGTCAAATCGGTAAATAATATCCAGCATCCCAAACATCGCATTTGGCGCTGACAACGGCAGGCACTATTCTGCTTGCAGCGAGATGGTTAGGTATTAACGTAAAGCGATAGAGGGAAGTTAGACTGTTTTCAAGGCGATATATCGGAAGTTATTTAAGATTGACCATTTAAGCTTTCGAAGGTAGGATGGCCGACTTTCGTGGCTGCTTTGGGGATGGAACAATGCGTCGTAAACTAGTCGTCGGCAATTGGAAAATGTTTGGTCGCCTTGCGCGTAATAAAGCCTTACTTGAAGGCGTGATGTCAGGTGTTAGTGCTTTACGCAACACCGATTGTGCAGTGTGCGTACCTTATCCCTACCTCGGCCAGGTGCAAACCCTGTTGCAGGGAAGTAACGTGGCTTGGGGTGCGCAAAACATGAGCCAGCACGAAGAAGGTGCTTATACCGGTGAAGTGGCTCCCGGCATGTTGCTGGAGTTTGGCTGCAAATATGTCATTCTCGGCCATTCCGAGCGCCGGGGAATCTATCATGAAGGTGATGAAATGATTGCGCTGAAGTTTGAAGCGGCGATCAAGGCGGGCTTGATGCCTATTCTTTGTGTTGGCGAGACGCTGGAAGAGCGTGACGCTGCCGTGACTGAAGAGGTGGTCGCGCGCCAGCTGGATGCGATTGTCAAAAAAGTCGGCGTCAAGGCATTGGAAAATGCAGTGATAGCCTATGAGCCAGTGTGGGCGATCGGTACCGGTAAAACCGCCTCACCTGATCAGGCTCAGGCTGTGCATGCCTTTATACGTCAAAGGGTTGCGAAACTGGATGGTCAGATAGCGCAAGGCTTGTGTATACTCTACGGTGGAAGTGTCAAAGCAGCGAACGCGCCCGAGCTTTTTTCGATGCCGGATATCGATGGTGGATTGATAGGTGGCGCATCGCTGGTGGCGGAAGATTTTGTGGCAATTTGCCGAGCAGGAAAATAATTAGTTAATTGGAGTCGTTCTGTGGAAACATTTGTTTGGTTTGTGCATGTTATTAGCGCCGTAGTATTGGTCGTATTGGTACTATTGCAACATGGTAAAGGCGCTGATATGGGTGCTGCCTTTGGCTCCGGCTCGGCAGGAAGTCTGTTCGGGTCAAGCGGTTCCGCCAACTTTTTAAGCCGTAGTACAGCTGTAGCGGCTGCTATATTTTTTGTTACCAGTTTGAGCTTGACTTATATTTATGCGCGCCCTGAGAAGGGCGTTGGTCTGATGGATAATGTTGACGTCAGCAAAACAGCTACCGATGTTGCGCCTGTTACGCCAGCGGCGCCTGCTGCCACAGAGAGCGATACAAGCGGCTCTAAATCAAAAGATATTCCTAAGTAATTATTTAACACATTAAACGGAATTTGCGGAGTTGGCGGAATTGGTAGACGCGCAGCCTTGAGGTGGCTGTGTCCTTTGGACGTGAGGGTTCGAGTCCCTTGCCCCGCACCAGAATTAAAATAAAGCATCCGGAGCTTTAAATAAAGCCTTCAGAGCTTTAAAAGAATATCATCAATAACATTTCGTTCGTATCATAGTGATGCAGCGAGGGGGGAATTCAGATGTTGGATAACTATTTTCCAGTACTGCTTTTTATCATGGTAGGGCTGGCAATTGGCGTGGTGCCTTTAGTGTTGGGCCGTATTTTAGGGCCTCATCGTCCTGATGCGGCCAAGCTTTCGCCATATGAATGCGGCTTTGAAGCCTTCGAAGATGCGCGGATGAAATTTGACGTGCGTTATTACCTGGTTGCTATCCTGTTTATCCTGTTCGATCTTGAGATTGCATTTCTGTTTCCGTGGGCGATTGTGCTGAAGGAAATAGGCATGTTTGGTTTCGTTTCCATGATGATATTTTTGGCGATCCTGGTATTTGGCTTTATATATGAATGGAAGAAGGGGGCCTTGGAATGGGAATAGAAGGCGTTCTTGATAAGGGGTTTGTTACCACCTCGCTCGATACAGTTATTAATTACACCCGTACGGGTTCCTTGTGGCCGATGACTTTTGGTCTAGCCTGTTGCGCGGTGGAGATGATGCATTCTGCCGCTTCACGTTACGATATTGCACGCTTTGGCGCTGAAGTGTTTCGCCCCAGTCCGCGTCAATCAGATCTGATGATCGTGGCAGGTACACTATGCAATAAAATGGCGCCGGCACTGCGCAAAGTGTATGACCAGATGCCGGAGCCGCGTTATGTCATTTCCATGGGTTCCTGTGCGAATGGCGGTGGTTATTATCACTACTCTTATTCGGTTGTACGCGGCTGTGACCGTATTGTGCCGGTGGATATTTATGTGCCGGGTTGCCCGCCCACTGCTGAAGCATTGCTCTACGGGCTGATTCAACTACAAAACAAAATCAAACGAACGAACACCATCGCACGCTAGGACAGGACATGGCTACTGATTTACATCAATTGAGCGCAACACTGCAGGAAGCCCTGGGCGGACAGGTAGTCAGTCTGGAAAATAAATTGGGTGAGTTGACACTGGTGTTGCGTGCAACTGATATGCATGCAACTTTGACTCGCTTGCGTGATGATGCAAAATTTGGTTTTGAGCAGCTAACAGATATTTGCGGCGTGGATTACTCTACCTATGGCAGCGATGTGAGTGATGGTGGCGTCTATTTTGCCGATGATGCTTCCGCTGCCTGTGCTGCTCGTCCGTATCGTTTTGCCGTTGTCTATCATTTGTTGTCCATAACAAATAACGTTCGCTTGCGTGTGCGGGTATTTGCCGAAGACGACACCATGCCTATTCTGCCTTCAGCGTTTGATATATGGCCGGGAGCAAACTGGTATGAGCGTGAGGCATTTGACCTGTACGG
>JANXWX010000088.1 GCA_025350915.1 Nitrosomonadales bacterium | reverse complement strand
GGCGGAAACAACACTGTCTGTGTGGCAGCATCGACATTGCCAGTCGCCGGTGCCGGAGGGTGCCCTGCCGGCGCCGTAACGGCGCAACAATCTTCTTTTCCTGCAGCGATCAGCAGTTATGCGATCACGGGCAAGAGAGTCCTGTTCAAGCGCGGTGATACATTTGCCGCAGCAGCAGAAGCAAGAATCACAGCGACAGGCCCCGGTATAGTAGGCTCTTATGGACCTGGTGCGCTGCCGAAAATACAAATGACCGGCGATACCAACGTGCTGGGTTTTTCTTCATCCTCTACGCCCGATTTCAAGGATTGGCGCATCATGGATCTGGACATGGACGGAATGGGCGGCCCTGCGACGTCGGGCACGGGTATCAGCTCGGCGGGCGGGGGCCTTGCCCAGGTGACGGTGCTGCGTTTGACCTACCGCAACATGAGCAACGCGATCGGCTTTGCGCTCGATCTGATCAACTATCTCAACAATTACTTTATCGCCAACAGCAGACCCGCCGAAGCGATACACACAGTTGACCAGGTGACGGTGGTCGATTCAACGGTCATTCCGGGAGCGGCCACGGTGTATTCTGCCTATGACTCGGGAAACCGCATCGCTTTTATGGGAAATAATTTTGACAATGGCGGAAACGCTTCGGGTTCACACATCACCAGATGGCCATTTTTGAACAAGGCGGTGATCAGCAACAACACCTTCGCGCATCCGGGGTTTACCCGGCTCGCCATCAAGCTGCATGCGCCGTACTGGAATGCGACACCTGGCGAATTTAATCCGGGCGCAGCGCATCCGGTAATTACCTCAAATCTGTCCAACTATTCCACCTATGCAAACGGAGACGGGTATACAAAGTACGTGGTGATCTCCGACAATAAATTGATCGATGCGCCAACCGCTGCGGGGAATCCCTGGTCGGTTGAGTTGGGCCCGCAAGATTCGGGAAGTGACGAAAGAATCAGAAATGTCATCCTTGAAAGAAACTGGTGGGTGGCGAATACCGCCTCGCAAGTGGCCTTGCGCATTTCGGCCTCGGAAATCACGGCGCGCAATAATGTGTTTGATTTCAGCAATGGCAGCAACAGTCAAACGGCGATACAGGTTGTAAAAGATGGCGTCGTGGTCACCTCGGATCAGGTGCGCATTTACAACAATACCATCTACACCAGCTATGCCGTGCCGAGCAGCCAGTTTGCCGGGATAGAGCTCGCCGCGCAGGTCACCAATATCACGGCCAGAAACAACCTGGCCTATGCGCCGAATGCCCAGGGCCCGGTGATGTTCGTCAATGCTTGCGGCACCTGCCTGACAGCGTCAAACAATTCCTCTGATACGCAAGTGAAAGGCACCGCGCCAAACTTCGCCTCGGCCTCGGCCGCGCCCGCCAACCTGGCGGACTTCACGATAGTCAGCGGAAGCTATGCCATTGGCGCCGGTATCGCCGTGCCTGTCTGGTCTGATTTCTTCCTGGTTCCGCAAACCAGCACGCGTGATCTGGGTGCTATCAACCATTAACGGTTCGTTGATTCTCAATATTTAGCGCTGAAGCATTTGCAATACTCAGCGGGGAAGAACCGGCAAAATTGAGTCGGTCAGACAGATTGCTGTCACGGTGCAGTTGTCGAGAACCAGTCATTCCCCAGATCATGCCTACTCTCTCACAATCATCTGACAACACTACCCGCACGCCCCTATCGCCCCACAAGAAGTACAAAAATCACAGCCATCTTTTTTGATCACGGTGCGGTTGCCGCACTCTTCGCATTTTTTACCGGCCATTAACTGCATATCGCTTTGCCTGCGCAATTGTGCCTGGGGGCGTTTGGCCTGCGGATTAGACAGGATGCCGCTCTCAGTGATGGGGAAGCCTTCTTCGGTGAGCAGGCCCAGCATCGTGTAACGGTGAATTACCAGCCGCGCGACATAGGCTACTGTCGAGGGCCAGGTTTGTGATTTTTCGCTGCCGGGCACGCGAGCCATGAAGTCGCCCAGAGGCTCGGCAAAATTTAGAAGCTTGCGCAGCTTCATGCCTATCCAGGCCGGGTCTATCACGCGCATGTCGAGGCTGAGCAGTTTGCACAGGCCGTCCAACGCACGCGGATATTCGCCGGATAACCACAGTGAGTAAGGGCGACGTTGTCCATCGGGCAATACCAGTTCTTTTAGCCCCAACACAAAGTCATCACCCGCCGCTGCATTCAGTACATCTACTGTCCAGCTCATGGTGCCGTCCGGGCTGGCTTTGGGTTCTTTGCGCGAGAACATTGCATCTACCACCGGGGTGGCTTCGCCATCCTGCATGCTCAACGCATCGAGTTGCTCGCAGCGGTAACGCACAATTTTTGCAAAACCTGACACCAGGCTGGGCATGCGAATTTTGTCGCCGTTGGGCGGGAAAGGCATCATGAAGGCATCGTCACCGGCGGCTTTTTCCAGCACGGCTAGTTTCATATTGAGCCAGCCTCTATCCTCTGCGCGCATGTCCATCGACAGGGTTTTTGCCACCGCACCCAAGCCGCGCGGCTGCTCGGCACCGTTGACCCACACTTCAAACGGTTTGGCTTTGCCGTTTTGTATATGGCTGATAAACACCGAAAAACTGCCATGCTGGTGCTCGATCATATACACCCAGCCATCGCTGCCCACCGGTTGCTCGGGGCGACCCGGCCAGCGCAGGCTAGCCAGTGCGGGGGTGGGGACTTGATCCAGCACCACACGGCGATCGAGCTCGTGTTGATCGAGGTCTTGCGGGGCATCTTTACTGGTGACGGTGGGCGCAACTTCAAGCACTGCCCCCAGCACGCTGTTGGGGCGATAGGTGGTGATTCCCTTGAGGTCGTGCTTCCACGCTTCCATATACAGATTTTCGAAAGCTTCAAAGGGATAATCGGCAGGCACGTTTACGGTCTTGCTGATTGCGGTATCCACAAACGGCTGCACCGCTGCTGACATTGCCATGTGGTCGATTGCGGACATTTCCAGTGCGGTAACAAAATAGTCCGGCAATTTTTTTACGTCGCCGCCCTGATGGCGATATTGTCGCCAGGCGTGATCTTCCACCTGTATCGCTTTTTTGCTGCCATCGGGCATGCGTTTGTTGCGGTTATAAAACCATGAAAACGGCGGCTCTATACCGTTGCTGGCATTGTCGGCAAAGGCCAGGCTGATGGTGCCGGTAGGCGCTATCGACAGTAGGTGGCTATTGCGCAGGCCGTGTTGCTTGATGCGCTGCTTGATTTTTTCCGGCAGGCGCGAGGCGAAGCTGGGTGTGGCCATATATTTATCAATATCCAGCAGGGGGAAGGCGCCCTTCTCTTTCGCCAGATCAACCGAGGCGTGATAGGCTGCGTCGCGCATGGCTTCGGCAATTTTTGCCGCCATGGTACGGCCTTCTTCGCTGTTATATTTAAGGCACAGCATGATCAGCGTATCACCCAGCCCGGTAAAGCCAATGCCGATACGGCGTTTGGCCTGCGCCTCGGCTTGCTGCTCGGGCAGTGGCCAGACGGTAACATCGAGCACGTTGTCGAGCATGCGTGTGGCGAGACCGGTGACCTTCTCAAAATTGATGTAGTCAAACTCCGCTTCCTTGCTGAACGGGTTGAGTACAAAACTGCACAGGTTGATGCTGCCGAGATCGCAGCAGCCATAGCTGGGCAAAGGCTGCTCACCGCAGTTATGCACATACAGTCCATTTGCATCAAAGGCATTGATACCGGGCACCTGCACATCAAACACCGCTTCTGTACCCTGCTGTTCTATGCTCTCTACTTCCACCACAAAGGGTTCACGGGTGGGCATGCGGCGATAGTTTGCAATGAGTGCGGCCAGCTTTGATTGTTTTTCACTATCGGCAAAACCGATCAGGTCAGCGTAACGTATCAGGTTGTCTTTGGTGATTACCAGCTCATGCTGCGCCTGCACAAGATAGGCTTTGAGGCCGCCCTTTCCATCGAGGATGGATTTCAATTGGTCTTCGCGACAGTTCAAATGCAGTGCAGTAATAATGCCCATGCGTGCCAGCATGCGCTGCACGGCTTGCAGTGTGGTGATATCCGACTGCGCTAGGCGCGCACTCACGCCTTTGCTCAACGTGCCTTCAATGGAGGCGTCGGCATCAAACATACCGCGCAGAAAGCCGCGATAAAATTCTGTTGAGGCCTGTTCGATTTCTGCCGTTACGGCTTTTTCGGCAAGCATGCCAAACTGATGCGCCAGTTTGCGCAGGCTTGCCGATTTGTAATGATATTCACCGCGCCCTGCCATGACATACCAGGTATTGCTCTCGGGAAGATTGTTCAGGCAGGCAGCAGAATAGGTGACCGCTTCGCGTATGGAGGCACTGCCGGCATGTTCCCACACCGACAGAATTGCCGTTTCATGCTTGAGCACGCCATCGCCCATCAATAAGCCGAGCAGATATCCCTGCTCGGTTGTGCCCTCGCCTGGCCAGCCGGAAAATTCACGCTGGTTGTTTAACACCAGTGCGTCACCTGCTTTCAACTCACCCGCATTAATCCATGACGTATCTCGTACTCCTGCTTCTCCCACCTCTGCCTTGAGCACCAGATGATCTTCGGTCAGCCTTATGGCATAGCCTTGCTTGCTGCGCACCTTGAGCACGGGCTTGTCACCAGTCTTGAAGAAGCCAGCCGCTGCTGCACGATGTACCTGTCCATCCACGACAACAGAAAACTGCTTGCCCATCAAATCGACAACCTGTTGCGCGCCTTCGCTCGTCATTACCCAGGTATCCGCCGTTACACAGGGATTGGTCGCCTCGATTTTTTCGATATAGGCAAGGTTGTTGTCGCGATTTATTTTGTCGATAAACAGTACGCCCGGCTCGGCGTGATCATAGGTGGCCTGCATGATTTGCTTCCACAACTCATTAGCCTTAATCTTGCGATAAACCCATTTCCCATCGGCGCGCAAATAGGCGCCGGTATCCAGCACGGTTTGTGACGGCATGGCTTTGTGTACCAATTCCCATTCTGCATCAGCCTCTACCGCCTTCATGAAATCATCGCTGATGCCGACAGACAGATTGAAGTTGCGCAGGTCGCCCGTATCCTTGGCATGAATAAAGGTTTCGATATCGGGATGGTCGCAGCGCAGCACGCCCATCTGCGCACCCCGGCGCGCACCGGCCGACTCAACCGTTTCACAAGAGCGATCAAACACGCGCATGTATGACACGGGGCCACTGGCACGGCTGTTGGTGCCCTTTACCAGCGCATCCTTGGGCCGAATATCGGAGAAATCGTAACCCACGCCGCCACCGCGACGCATGGTTTCGGCGGCCTGTTGCAGTGCGTCGTAGATGCCCGGCTTGCCGTCGCTAATGCCACTGATGGCATCGCCTACCGGCTGCACAAAACAATTGATTAACGTCGCTTGCAGGTTTGTTCCCGCAGCAGAGTTGATACGCCCACCGGGGATAAAGCCATTCTCCAGTGTCCACAAAAATTCCGCTTCCCACTTGGCGGGATCCTTCTCCACCGCAGCCAGCCCGCGTGCCACCCGCTTACGCACATCGTGTGCCGTTAACTCGCCTGCCTTGCAATATTTCTCCAGCAGAACCTCAGGCGTAATTTCCTGTTCAATCAATGGGGTATGTACTTTTTTGGCTTTCATATTCGGGGGCCTTGATTGTTTGGTGGAAGAAATTCAGGTCAATTATCTACCCATTTCTAGGGATAAAAAAAGCCCAATATTTTCGGCTTAAGCTTGACACTTTTTTTATCCTGAAAATACAAATGGATGTCCAAAAATATATTTT
>JANXWX010000072.1 GCA_025350915.1 Nitrosomonadales bacterium | reverse complement strand
CGCAACCTCGTCGAGCAGCACCGCATAGCGCGGATTGAATTGCCGGCATTGTTCAAACAACAACTCATCCTGTCGACAGGCAGTTAACGCAATGATGCGATATTTGTCAGGATGGCGCGCAACCACATCCAGCGTGCTGGTGCCAATGCTGCCGGTGGAGCCCAATACGGTTAAGGATACTCTCCCTGTTTCACCCTGCATTATGCGTATCTCATCAAAATCAGTACCAGTGCGGCAACGGGGAGCGTTGCGGTCAGGCCGTCTATACGGTCCAGCAAGCCGCCATGCCCAGGCAATAACGTGCCGCTGTCCTTGACGCCTGCCAGACGTTTGATTGCCGATTCAAACAAATCACCAATAACAGAAAGTGCAACCCCTACGATGGCAAATAATATCAACGAGTAGCGTTGCGACATCCCGCTTATTGACATGACCCACACCACATAGGCAAAGCCAAAAACCACCGCGCCAGCTACACCTTCCCAGGTTTTTCCAGGACTGATGCGCGGAGCTAGCTTGTTTTTTCCTAGCAGACGACCCGTAAAATACGCCGAGATATCCGCCACCCATACCAGCCCCATCACAGCCAGCAACCACCAGGGCTGGGGCGCTAGAGCGCGCAAATCCAGCATAGCCATACCGGTTGGTATCAACAAGATCCAGCCCAATACGGCCAACAACCAAGGGTTGCCAATTTTCCAGCCATTCTTAAACCAGGAGGGAACCAGTATTAGCCAGAATATTGTAGCTATCACGTAAATTGAAATCTGCACCGGACTTTTCAGATGCGGATGGAACACGAAGTACAGCAACAAGATGGCCAGAAATAAAATAAACGTGACGATCATATAAGCCACGCCTGCAAACCCGCGCATCTGTGCCAGCCTTGACCACTCCCACGCACCCTGCATCACCATCAGGGTAACCAGAAAAGCCCATAGCGAAGGGGGAAAGACAAACAGTGCGAACAAAAATAATAGCGCGAGTATGACCGCTGTAATCACTCTTTCTTTAAGCATTATGTTGCTCCCCGGTTATTTTCGTATTTGCTGATTTTTCATCCGGCAATTGATCACCCAATAGCTGATCGCTGGTCCGTCCAAAACGCCGCTCGCGCTGTTGATAAGAATTGATCGCAGCTTCGAGCTCGGTTCGATCAAATGCCGGCCATAAAGTTTCGGTGAAATAAAGCTCGGTATAGGCAAGCTGCCACAAAAGGAAGTTGCTGATGCGTTGCTCACCACCGGTGCGGATAAACAAATCGGGTTCCGGCGCATAGTGCATGGAAAGATAGGGTTCAAGATCAGCCTCGCTGAAATTATCCATCAACTCCGGCCGTGATTTCAGCATAGCCCGCGTGGCGTTCATAATGTCCCATCGCCCCCCATAATTGGCTGCAATTGTTAGCGTTAAACCCGTGTTATTGACAGTCAGATTTTCAGCGTCCCGAATATGCCGATTGAGTTCGTCATCAAAACGAGCAAGGTCGCCTATAACTTTAAGCTTAATGTTATTTTCGTGTAGTTTGGAAACTTCGCGTTGCAGCATTTTCAGAAAAAGCTGCATCAGAAAGGAAACTTCGTCAGCCGGGCGACGCCAGTTTTCACTGCTGAAGGCAAATACGGTAAGGTATTCAACACCCAACGCACCGCAAGCCTTTACCGTTTCACGCAGACACTCAACGCCACGCTGATGCCCTGCTACACGTGGAAGCAGGCGTTTCTTGGCCCAACGGCCATTGCCATCCATAATGATCGCAATATGTCTGGGAACTTTGGATGCAACCGGGATTGTGCGAGTAGAACTTTGAAATAACGCCACTTTACCCCCACATGGATTCAAGCCGAAAGGCACCTCTGCCGATGCAAACCGGCGGAAGTATTCTCTTGCTTAAACAGCCAGCAAATCAGCCTCTTTGGCTTGCAAGGCTTTATCTATTTCAATTACAAATTTATCTGTCGCTTTCTGCACATCATCCTGTGCACGACGCTCTTCATCTTCGCTGATTGATTTATCCTTGAGCAACTTTTTCAACTGCTCGTTTGCGTCACGACGGATATTGCGTATCGCCACTTTGGCGCCTTCCGCTTCTGTACGCACCACCTTGATCAAATCCTTGCGTCTTTCTTCCGTCAGCATGGGCATCGGCACGCGGATCATGTCGCCATTTGTTGACGGATTTAATCCCAGATCTCCGTCACGAATCGCTTTTTCCACCGGGCCAACCATGTTTTTTTCCCAAGGTTGCACGCCGATGGTACGGTTATCGATCAGCGTTACGTTGGCAACCTGTGTCAGCAATGTTGGATTGCCGTAATAGGGCACCATCACATGATCCAGAATACCGGTATGCGCGCGCCCGGTTCGCACCTTGCCGAAATCCGCCTTCAGCGTATCCAGCGATTTGCTCATCTTTTGTTCCACGGTTTTTTTAATGTCAGAAATCATTATGTTGTCTCCCGGCAAATAGTATTTAGCCGCAATTTACCAAAGTACCTTCTTCTTGACCCAGAATGACGCGTTTTAACGCACCATCTTTAAATATATTAAACACAATGATGGACATATTCTGGTCTCGACATAAAGTGAGTGCCGTTGCATCCATAACCTGCAGGTTTTTGGTAATTGCTTCATCAAAAGTCAGTTTATTGTAGCGTGTTGCTTTGGGATCTTTTTTGGGATCGGCCGTATAAATGCCGTCTACCTTGGTCGCTTTAATCACGACCTCGGCATTCATTTCCACCCCACGCAATGCGGCAGCGGTATCGGTGGTAAAGAACGGATTGCCGGTGCCAGCTCCAAATATTACCACCTTGCCCTCTTCCAGGTAGCGCAGCGCCTTGCCACGAATATACGGCTCGGCCACCTGCTCCAGGTTCAACGCGGACTGCACGCGGCAATCGATACCCTGATGCTTCATCGCATCCTGCAACGCCATCGCATTCATCACGGTGGCCAGCATACCCATGTAATCAGCCGTGACACGATCCATGCCCGCGGCTGCCGGAGCCACGCCGCGGAAGATGTTGCCACCGCCGATTACAACTGCCACCTGCACGCCCATCGCCGCAATCTCACCCACTTCAGCCACGATACGTTCAATCACAGTACGGTTGATACCGTAACTGTCATTGCCCATCAATGCCTCACCGGAAAGCTTGAGAAGAACGCGTTTATATGCAGGTGCGGAACCCATAATTAACCTTTCGAAATTGCGGCAACTTCAGCGGCGTAATCCACCACTACCTTTTCAATACCTTCGCCAACCATGTACATCTGGAATGATTTTACGGTTGCATTTTTGCTCTTCAGCAACTGCTCAACCGTCTGCTTGCCGTCATCCGCTTTCACAAAAACCTGGCCCAGCAGTGAAACTTCTTTCAGGAATTTTTGCACGGTGCCCTCTGCAATTTTTTCCAGCATCGCTTCCGGCTTGCCGGCTTCCTTGGCTTTTTCAATCGCGATACGGCGCTCGGTAGCGATCTCTTCGGCACTTACACCTGATGCATCAACCGATTTAGGCTTGCTTGCAGCAATGTGCATCGCCAGATCTTTGCCCAGCGCATCTTCACCGGTAAAGTCCAGCAACACACCAATCTTGCTGCCATGCAGATAACTTGCCAGCTTGCCAGTGGTCACAAAACGGGTAAAACGACGCACTGTCATATTCTCGCCCAGCTTCATCACCAGCGCTTTACGTGCTTCTTCAACCGTACCTGAGCCACCTACGATAGCCATGCCGGAAAGCGCGTCAATATTAGCAGGATCATTCTTGGCTACGGTTTGCGCAACATTACTCGCGAAAGCAAGAAAGTCGTCATTTTTAGCTACAAAGTCGGTTTCGCAGTTAACTTCCACCACTGCACCGATTTTTCCATCTGCAGCAACAAATGAGCTGACCACACCTTCAGCTGCCACACGTGACGCAGCCTTGCTGGCTTTTGCGCCACTCTTGATACGCAGCAACTCTTCTGCCGCCTTAAAGTCGCCATTGGTTTCTGCCAGCGCCTTCTTGCAATCCATCATGCCGAGGCCCGTCGCCCCGCGCAATTCCATCACCATACTTGCTGTAATTTCTGCCATGCCCAACTCCTTCAATTTCTTAATCTATAAAAAAAGGGGCTTTCGCCCCTTCAAGTCGATGAGGCTGCTTACGCTGCCCGCTCTTCGACTTGCGCCGCCAGATCGGCCAGTGCCTGAGCACGACCTTCAAGAACAGCGTCTGCCATACCGCGCGCATACAAACGAATCGCCTGTGTAGAGTCATCATTGCCCGGCACAACATAATCAATACCGATAGGCGAGTGATTCGTATCCACAATACCGATCAATGGAATGCCCAGTTTCTGCGCTTCAGTAACCGCACCTTTTTGATAGCCCACGTCGATCACAAAGATAGCGGATGGCAAACCACCCATATCCTTGATGCCGCCCAGACTGCGCTCCAGCTTTTCCAACTCGCGGCGCATCATCAAACCTTCTTTTTTGGAGAACTTGTCAAAGCTGCCATCCGCTTCCATCGCCTCAAGATCCTTAAGACGCTTAAGCGACAATTGAACAGTTTTGAAGTTTGTCAGCAGACCGCCCAACCAGCGATAGTCAACATAAGGACAGCCCGCACGAAGCGCTTCTTCCTTGATGATTTCACGGGCCTGGCGCTTGGTTGCCACAAACAGAATATTTTTACCCTTGCCTGCTGACAACTTGCGCACGAAATTCAGCGCTTCGTTGTACATCGGAACGGTTTTTTCCAGATTGACAATATGAATCTTGTTACGATGGCCGAAGATGAACGGCGCCATCTTGGGATTCCAAAAACGGGTCTGGTGTCCGAAATGGACGCCCGCTTCCAACATTTCACGCATAGTAGTACCTGACATAGCAACTCCAATTGTTAAGGGTTAAGTTCTTCCACCCGTCAGCCTGACTCCCAGAAGCCTTAAAGACTCCGTGAGCACCCCAACATGAACGGATGTGTGAATTTCTTTCACTCGGCACCATGCCGAATAAAAGGGTGCGCATTGTATCCCATACAGCCACTTAACTCAAATTGATCTGTGTCCCGATGGCGCAAATTGAACAGGATGACCTTGCGGGCAGCATTCCTACTCAAGCCTGTTTGCTTGACACAACCCCAAGCCAAACACCACAATGCCTGTAATCAGCAGCAAAGCCATGCTATTTCACCACTATCACCCCTGAAAAATCCCTTCTTAAACCGGAGCAATACAGTGAACAACGAGAATTTATCCAAAGAACAACGTATTTTACGCGCCCTGCGTAAAGTCCTCGCGAACATTGTAAAAGATGCCACCCCGGCACCGGGTCAGCCGCACCCCCTAAAAGAAAGCACAATTCTCGACATTCGCGATGTATTTGGCCTGATTTCAGAGCGTGAGGCCGAACTGGCGGACTTGGCCATGCCAGACAGAAACGAAAAACCACGTTTTTCCGACGAACCGAAGAAAAGCAATGTTATTTCAATAAACAAACCGGGCAATGCAAATAAAACGAATGATTAGTCATAGTTAAGCAACATAAAGCACGATAGCAAAGTAGTGCAGTGCACTGCCCAGTAGTACAAACAGATGCCAGATGCCATGCCAATGTTTGAATTTCTCGTCGTTGAGATAAAAAATAATGCCTAGGGTGTAAGTCAGGCCTCCCGCCGCAACCTGGCAAACCCGGCCCAGGACAGCACTTTCACCAAAGGTATCAGCGCAATGATGGCAACCCAGCCCATCAGTACATAAATAATCAGTGAAACTTTTCTTGTCTTGGACTTCAACCAGGTTTCCTGCACCATACCCAGTAAAGCTAGGCTCCACACCACCCCAAACAATGACCAGCCCCAGGGCCCGCGCAGACTGACCAGTGAAAATGGGGTATAGCTGCCGGCGATTAACAGATAAATGGCGTTATGATCCAGCTTCTGGAATATCGCCTTCATTTTTCCGTGCATCGCATTGTGATAGAGCGTGGAGAAACTATAGAGCAACACCAATGTCGTGCCGTATATGGAAAAACTGACGATTTTCCAAATATCCCCGCTGTTGGCAGCCAGCACGATCAGCACCACACTGCCCGCCAGCGCCAGCAATGCGCCGGCAAGGTGTGTGTAAGTATTTAATTTTTCCCCGTGTTCCATCTCGTCCCCGCCTTAAAATCAAGTACACTTAAATTCCACTGATCAACACCATTTTAACCGATGAATACCAGCAAGCCTGCAAGCATACCCGATGCGCTACTATTTATTACCACTGGCTGCCCGCATTGCCCTGTGGTATTGCAAGCGCTAAGCGACCTGATCAAGCAGGCTATCATAGGCAAATTAACCGTTGTAAACGTTGCAGCTCATCCGGAAATAGCCGAACAATATGGTGTACGCGCAGCGCCCTGGTTGCGTTTGGGACCCTTTACGCTAACCGGTGCGCATAGTACTGCAGAATTACGCCAATGGGCTGAATGGAGCAATGCTGAAGTAGGTGTAAAACAGTATGTTGAACATCTATTGCTCTCTGGCCAGTATAAGGATGCAAAGGCGTTTATTGCAGAAGACCCCCGCCGACTCAAACCTTTGCTCGATATTGTTGCAGACCCAGGTAAACAAATAGAAGTCAGAGTGGGGGTTGATGCACTGCTGGAAGCCTATCGCAACGCAACACCTTTACAAAGTTTATTACCACAGCTTGCAGAGCTCAGTCACCATGCTGACCACCGCGTTCGTGCCGATGCGTGTAACCTGCTGGGATTGAGTGGCAGTGCGGA
>JANXWX010000069.1 GCA_025350915.1 Nitrosomonadales bacterium | reverse complement strand
CCGATCACACCCAGCGGCACGCGCATCTTGCCAACCTGTATGCCGGAGGGGCGAAATTTCATATCGGTGATCTCACCGATCAGGTCGGGCAATTGCGCAATCTGGCGTAAGCCCTCTGCCATACCCTGGATAGTTTTCTCACTCAGCGTCAGGCGGTCAAGCGAGGCGGCGTCCAGACCGTGCTCACGGGCAGCGCTCACATCTTTGCTGTTTGCAGTGATCAACGCGGCGCTATCGGTTAACAAGGCCTGGGCAATCGCTTCCAGCGCGCGGTTTTTGGTATTCGTGTTGGCTTGTGCCATCAGGCGAGATGCAGCCCGTGCCTGTTTGCCCACACCGAGCATATAAGTTTTGATGTCCTGCGTATTATCCATCACTATTCTCATAGTTTGTTTGAGTCGCACATTTTACCGCATCCCTAGTGATAAAATGCTATCCATTGTCAACGAATGGTTACCTATGTCCGATATTCTCAATAAGATTCTTGCGGTAAAAGCGCAGGAAGTCGCTGCCGCCAAACAGAAAAAATCGTTGTCAGCCATGCGAACAGAAACAGAGCAAGCGCTACCTTCACGGGATTTTACCGGCGCGATACGCAATAAAATCACGGCTGGCAAACCTGCAGTCATCGCCGAAATCAAAAAAGCCAGTCCCAGCAAGGGGGTGTTGCGAGCCGATTTTCAACCCGCTGAAATCGCCGCCAGTTATGCCAAGCATGGTGCGGCTTGTCTTTCTGTCCTGACCGACGAGCAGTTTTTTCAGGGAAGTGCGGCTTATCTGCAACAGGCAAGGGCAGCCTGTAATTTGCCTGTACTGCGCAAAGATTTTATCGTGGATAGTTATCAGATCTATCAGGCCCGTGCGATGGGAGCAGATGCAATACTGTTAATTGCATCTGCGCTGAGTTTGGCCGAGATGAAGGAATTTGAAGCGCTGGCGCACAGCCTGAAAATGGCGGTATTGGTCGAAGTGCACGATAGCGCCGAACTGGAATTGGCCCTGCAGCTGACCACTCCGTTAATCGGCATCAACAACCGCAACCTGCGTTCATTTGAAGTCACTCTGCAAACGACACTGGATTTGTTGCCCCGCATTCCGCCCGACCGTATCGTGGTCACTGAAAGCGGCATTCTAAAACGCGAAGATGTGGCATTAATGTTTAAACATGATGTGCATGCATTTCTGGTGGGTGAAGCTTTTATGCGTGCTGAAGATTGCGGGACGGAGTTGGCAAAAGTCTTTGCGTTGTGATCTGCACAATAATATTCGGGTTGTATGTTGTATAAAGGAAACGCTTTATAAGTGATTCCTAATAAATATTTTTCGGTTTAATATTCCTGTAACTTTCATTTTGCAAAATCCTTCCCGAGTTTCCGATTAAGGAAATTTGATTGGAGAGATTCGTTCACAAACGATGACCTTCACTTTATTTATAAATATTGAGGAAGAGTTAATATGCAAAAGAAAATTATCGTTCTGGCCCTGGCCGCCGCTTTCACTGCACCGGCATTCGCTGATACACCAGGTTATACAGTTTATGGTGCAGTTAACCTGTCCGTTGAGTCTATGAATAACGGTGATTCAAATACTGGTACAGCCGGCTCCAGTGCGTTAAAGGTTTCCAGTAATGTAACCAAGCTTGGCTTCAAGGGTGCGCAAGATCTGGGAGACGGTGTTTCTGCAATTTGGCAAATCGAACAGCAAATCGACGTTGATAACGCAAGCTCTACCGCAGGCGCCGCTTCAAACAGCACACATAACACATTGGCTACCCGTAACTCTTTCGCCGGATTGAGCGACAGCGCTATGGGAACGATCATGCTGGGCAAGATGGATTCCCCTTACAAAACTTCAACTCGCAGCCTGGATGCGTTTGGTGACTCATTGGCTGACAACCGCAGCTTGCTCGGTGGCGGTACTAAAGGTACAGCGACATCAGCTTTAAAATTTGACGAGCGTGAAGGTAATTCAGTTGTCTACAATAGCCCTGATTTCGGTGGCGTGAAAGTTGCTGTTGCATATATTGCCGGCGCTGAAGATGCTACCGGCGCAACAGTAAACAAAGGCTCTGCAATTTCGATGAACGCTACCTACAGCGCAGGTAATCTCTATGCAGGTTTGGGTTATCAGTCGCACACCATGGGTGATGTTGCTTCAGGCACTATCGCTTCCAATGCCGCTGCCGCCGGCCAAAAAGAAACTGCGGCCAAGCTTGGTGTAGGCTACAAGCTGGATGCGTTGTACTTGAGCGCGATCTATGAGAAAACAACCGACACACTTAATGCCGGTGCTGCGCTGTATGGTCACTCGGCAATGTACGTGGCTGCAAAGTATGACCTGAGCGACAAAAACACGGTTAAAGTTGCTTACGCCAAGATTGGTGAAATCAACAACGCTGCTGATACGGGCGCAAGCCAGACGTCTTTAGGCTTTGATCACAAGCTTGCAAAAACTACCTCTGTGTATGCTTTATACAGTGCGATCAATAATGGCGATAAATCAAGCTACGGTTTTGTTGATGCCGGTTCTACAGGTGGTGGTTTTGCAGCAACCGGTACTGGTGCAAAATTCACCGCATTCGCAATGGGGATGAAACACGCTTTTTAAATTGTTCAAGCCTGGTTAAGTTTTAAGTTAAGCGGGACTAAAAATAGACACCCTTCGAAGTGTCTATTTTTTTATTTAATTATTCTTGTGGAATCAATATTTAAGTGAAATTCATGAAGCGCGTGACAAAAGCAAGTAACTGGCTAACCCTGATTTTACTAGGGTAGTGAGCCGTTTGTTGTAAAAATGATACGGTTATCGGGTATTTTTGTTAAAAATATCTTCTAGCGCTTGTAACTCACCCAAAGCTTCATGCACAATCGCTTACGAATTTCCTGTCAGGGAATTTGCAGAAGAAAGGCTGATCATCGCCTCATTTACATAACTAAGGAGAGTTACAAATGCAAAAGAAAATTATCGCTCTGGCAATCGCAGCAGCTTTCGCAGCACCAGTTGCCGCTATGGCTGAAGTTACCGTTTACGGCGTAGTTGACGGTGGCTTCCGTAGCGCTACTGCAGCAAGCCAAACTTCAAACACAATGAGTTCATTTGCTGGTTTAAATTCAAACCGTTGGGGTGTTAAATCCAGTGAAGATCTGGGCGACGGCATGAAAGCCAACGTTGTACTGGAAGGTGATCTTTTCACAGCTACTGGTGAAAACTCTTCTACAGGTACAGGTGCAGGTACATTATTCTCACGTCAGTCAACCGTTGGTCTTGAAGGTGGTTTCGGCAAAGTTGAGCTGGGCCGTCAGTACACAGTTGCATTTAAGCTGAATACCCTGATTGATCCGTTTGGCCATCAATTCATTGGCTTGACATCAGCCAATTTTGCTTCTGGCTTTACACTTGCAGCTACATCTAAGCCAATAACACGCAATAACAGTGATATTTCCTATACTGGCAAGTTTGGCGACATTACAGTAATGGCTGACAAATCTATGGGTGCTGCAACTAGTGACAATGGCGCAACAGCTGCTGCAGGTGTTTCATATGCTAGCGGCCCTATCACTGCTGTTTTGACTTACACAAAAATTAAGGCCGCTGCCGTTGCTGGAGTTGCAGTTACAACAGACGTGACACATATGCAAGTAGGTGGTGGTTACAACTTTGGTGATGGTTCAGTCAAAGTTGGTTATGCGCAACAGAAAAATGCTGACTCTAATGGAATTGGTGGTACCTCCCTTGGCAATGACTTGACTACGACAAGTATGTGGCTTGGTGGAAATTTCAATGTTAGCTCCAAGATTGGCGTAACTGCTGCTTACTATAAAACAACTGCTGCCTATACTGGTGCAACTGACGTTGTTACAACTAATATTGTTGCAGCAGCAACCTACGCATTGTCGAAGAAAACAGCTTTGTATGTTGAAGCTGACAAGCAAACAAATGATTCAACCAACGTTGATTCAAATGGTTACACTTTAGGTATGAACGTTACCTTCTAATTTTAAACAGGGGTAACCCTGCATTAACTTAGTAAGCAAATTAAAACGGACACCGAAAGGTGTCCGTTTTTTATTTGTGCTGTTGCTTGTTTCTCTCCCTCTTTTATTTTCCTCAACAGCACCGGTAAATCAAGCTCGCGAAATTAACGATGTTGATCTGGCGGTTAATCCCATTGTCTCAGCAGAGTTAAATAAGATCTGTGTGAAGTATATAATCAACTCCCTACGCTGAATCTCACCCTCATTCTCTCCCCGGGAGGTATGCCATGTTTAAAGCACTTACATTTCCCTTGTTATTTTGTTTTTTATTAACGAGTCATAGTACCCTCGCAGAAGTTGCTTTCACTCCAGTCAAGGTGTCAGCACATTGTTATTACGTACTGGGTGAAGCGGGGGCTGCCTCTTCGGCTAACGAAGGCTTCATGTCCAATGCAGGCTTTGTGGTGACTGACGCTGGCGTGGTGGTGTTTGATACGCTGGGTACACCGGTGCTGGGGCAGAGGTTGCTCAATGAAATTAAAAGAGTCACTGACCAACCGATCAAGCTGGTCATTGTGAGCCATTATCATGCAGATCATATTTACGGTTTGCAGGTGTTTAAGGATATGGGTGTCGAGATATGGGCCAATACACGGGGGCAGGAGTACCTTAACTCTGAGGCAGCAGCAAAGCTGATGGAAGAGCGGCGTGAGGCGCTCTTCCCGTGGGTGGATGAAAAAAGCCGACTGGTTGCGGCAGATAGGTGGTTAAGCGGCGATACAAGTTTTGAACTAGGTGGTTTGCATTTTGTACTGCAACATGTCGGTCCGGCGCATGCACCAGACGATATGGTAATGTTTGTGAAGGAAGATAGTGTCCTGTACGCAGGCGATTTGATCTTTATTGGGCGCATTCCGTTTGTGGGTGATGCCGATAGCAGCAGTTGGTTGAAAGCGATTGACAAGGTGTTGGCGTTCAAGCCTAAATTTATGATTACCGGCCATGGTCAGGCATCACATACACCGGTTAAAGACCTGGTGTTTACCCGCGATTATCTGAAATACATCCGCAAGGTAATGGGTCAGGCTGTAACCGATTTTGCGCCATTTGCAGAGGCATATGACAAGGCCGACTGGTCGCAATACGTCAATATGCCGGCATTTAACGATGCCAATCGTGAC
>JANXWX010000060.1 GCA_025350915.1 Nitrosomonadales bacterium | reverse complement strand
CATCGGTGAAAAGCTGGGTGTGCAATTCAAAGTGAGTCTGGAAAAGCGCATCAATGGCGCGCAGGGAGTAGGCCAACATAAAACCTCAATGCTGCAGGATGTGGAGATGGGGCGCCAGCTCGAACTGCAGGCGCTGGTGGGGTCGGTAATTGAGCTTGGTCAGATTACCGAAACACCCACGCCCAATATCACTGCGGTGTATGCACTGACGACGCTATTGGCAAAAGGCTTGCAGCAACATCATGCGACATTGAAAATGTATTGAGTTATATACAGGATTGTTCAAATAATTTTCAGGCAGTAATCAATTCCAATTCCTTTTATTACAACGGTCAGGTCGTCAATAATGAAAAAATTTACAACGCTCTCTGAGATGGTCGCGCTGCATGCGAAAGATACGCCTGAAGCAATTGCAATTTCAGCGCCTGCCGCAAAACCACTAAGCTACAAAGCATTAAATCTGTTGCTTGAGAATACTGTAGATACGCTGAATAAGCAGGGCATAGGCAGGGGAGACAGGGTTGGCATCGTGTTGCCAAACTGCCCTGAAATGGCAACCTCATTTGTTACGATCGCAAGCGGCTGCACCGCAGCGCCCTTGAATATTGCTTATCGTGCTGACGAATTTGAGTTTTATCTGGGTGATCTGAAAGCGAAGGCGCTGGCCGTGGCAAAGGGAAGTGATACACCCGCGAGGGCCGTAGCGGCCAAGCTGGGTATCACGATACTGGAGCTTACGCCCCTCCCGGAAAATGGCGCGGGCAGCTTCACGCTAAGTACGGAAGGCAAATCAGGTAAACCGGTTGCAGACGGAGGGCTTGCGCACGCCGACGATGTCGCCTTGATCCTGCATACCTCCGGCACAACCTCACGGCCAAAAATTGTACCCCTCACGCATAAGAATGTATGTGCTTCCGCGCGCAACATCAGCGCGACACTCAAGCTGCAGCAGAGTGATCGTGAGTTGCATGTGATGCCGTTGTTTCATATACATGGCTTGATAGCCGGTGTGTTGGCGCCAATGGCGGTGGGCAGCCAGATCTTTTGCACACCCGGTTTTAATGCATTGAAATTTTTTGCCTGGATGAAAGAGTGCAAGCCCACCTGGTATACCGCAGTACCCACGATGCACCAAACCATTCTGTCCCGCGCTGCGGGGAACTTTGAGGTTATTGCCGCGAACCCGTTACGTTTCCTGCGTTCATCTTCTGCCTCTATGCCCACGCAAGTTATCGCGGAGCTGGAAAAAGTTTTTAACGCGCCCTTGATTGAGTCGTACGGCATGACCGAAGCGGCTCACCAGATGGCGAGTAACCCGTTACCGCCGGCAAGGCGCATACCGGGTTCGGTAGGGATTGCTGCGGGGCCGGAGATTGGCATTATGGATATCAATGGCAGTCTGCTTACGCCCGGCGAGGTGGGTGAGGTCGTGATCCGGGGCGATAATGTCACATTGGGCTATGGGAATAACGCCAAGGCGAATGCTGAAGCATTTATCAATGGCTGGTTCCGCACCGGCGATCAGGGCACGCTTTCGAGCGAAGGTTACTTGATGTTAACCGGGCGCTTGAAGGAAATCATCAACTGCGGAGGGGAGAAAATATCACCGTTGGAAGTTGATGAAGTCCTGATGGATCACCCTTCCGTGATGCAGGTGGTGACCTTTGCCATGCCACACGAAAAACTGGGTGAGGATGTTGCCGCGGCAGTTGTGCTACGCGAGGGGTGCAGTTTGACAGAGCGTGAATTGCGCGATTTTGCCGCAACCAGGCTGGCGGATTTTAAAGTGCCAAAAAAAATCCTGTTTATGCCTGAAATTCCCAAAGGCGCCACGGGTAAATTGCAGCGTATCGGTTTGGCCGCAAAGCTGGGGTTGAGCGCATAATCGTAGTGTGTCCCAAAGTGAATGCTTGACTACACGTTCTACGCCGAGGATACTAATTACAAGGTTTGAGTTTCCAGTTCTTCGGAAAAGGAGAAATCATGAAAACAGTTAAGCAGTTGCTAGAAATAAAGGGTTATGAAGTCGATTCTATTACGCCAGAAAAATCAGTGTTTGACGCAATGCAACTGATGGCTGCCCGGAACATAGGCGCACTGTTGGTGCTGGATGGCAGGAAAAAGCTTGTCGGTATTGTGACCGAGAGAGACTACTCACGTAAAATGTTTTTGCAGAACAAACCGGCAAAGGATGTAGCGGTAACTGAAATTATGACGCGTCAAGTTGCTTATGTGCGACCCGATCAGACTAATGAGGACTGCATGGCGCTGATCACGGAGAAGCGGGTGCGCCATTTGCCGGTGCTGGAAAACGACCGGGTTATCGGCATGGTATCGATCGGAGACTTGGTCAAAGACACTATCTCAGAACAAAAATTTATAATCCATCAGCTTGAAAACTACATTCACGGCTAACCCGAGGCTTCCGGCACAGCCAATCAGGCGTGCGACTTCCTCCAGACTCAACATGACCGGAATCTTGCGCGGCTCGCGCACCGGATGCGTGTGCCGCATTAACTCCGGTCGATCAAGGGTGCTATCGAAGAAAAACTTCAATCCGGTGATTGTGACGTTAAGTGAGACCGCTGACATGCCGTGCTCGACCAGGTACATCTGATAACGCCGTAAATCTTCGGCCGTTGCGGTATCCGGTGAGCGTCCCAGCCAGACAGAAAACCGAATGACGGTGCGGAGGTAACCGCTCTGGGTCTTGGGGGAGAGTTTGCGCATCCGCATGTCGTCGATCATGCGTTGACGCAACGGACTGATGGTGTGTGTCGTTGGGTTCATGATTCTGCTCCTGTCGGGAAATGAGGCGGATTGCCTCACTTCTCAACATTGGGAACAGACTATGTCTGTCAACTGCCTGCACTCGCCAAATCGGAGAGCCAATTACCGCGCGAGCGGTTTAGTCCTAGGGCACATTTGAGACTACTTGCTACTATTCGTTAATCGGCACAAGAATAAGTAGCACCCGATAAGGACCGTGTGCGCCCAAAGTTACAGTCTGTTCGATATCAGCGGTGCGCGAGGGGCCGGAGATAAAATTGACGGCGCGGGGTGGCTGTTTGTTTTCGCTGCGCAGCAGATCCCACGCATCTTCCATCGTGGCAACAATTCGTTTTGGATCTATTGCAGCGATATGCGTTTCGGGTAAAAGACTGGTGGTGGCGGGCGTATCGGCTCCAGACAACATCATCAACGTGCCGGTTTCAGCAATCGCACAAAATGCGCCGGTAATGCCGACCAGATCGTTGTCATTAAATTTGCGTAGCAATTCGTTTGCCTCCTCGCCCGCTTGCGGGAGAGGATTGTGGAGAGGGAGTGCAGGGTGTGATTGTATTTCCAGACCCGCATCGTTCCAGCGCAATGTTGCCAGTGCGGGCCAGCATACACCACGGATGGGTAACTTACGTTCGTTGAGATATTTGGCTACGAGCGCTGGTACATCGTTGATATTATTGGTTTCAAGAATATCGCTGGAAAGTTTTAGGGCGCGTTCCTTGAAACAGGCAAGCAGGTTATTTGGCTGCGGTGGCAGCGGACCGCGCGGGTGTTTAGCTAAGTGACTGGCGATCGTTTGAGCAGTCGCCACGGCTGCCGGATTTTGCGTATTGCGAATTCTGGCCAGTATTTTTTCGCGCGCGTTCATTTGTGTTTTCCCTGCTGATATAACTCACGGAAAGTTTTGCCTGCGGGTGCCGGGAAATCGCGTCCATCAGTCCAGCCACCCGCACCGGGCAAGGTGTGGATCAGTTTTTTATTGCCTCCTATCAATTTCAGCATTCGCACACCAATCGCCGTTGCTTTTGCATAGAGCCTGGGATGCAGTGCCAGCCATGCCCATGCCTTGAGCATGAATGTTTCCTGGCGCGACTTCATGCCAAGCTGCATCTGTTTTTCGCGCAGCTTGCGCAACAGGTCGGGCAGGGGGATTTTGACCGGGCACACCACCGCACAGGCACCGCAAAGTGTGGAAGCATTGGGCAGGTCGGGTGAATTTTCGATGCCGCCAAGCACGGGGGTCAGGATAGAGCCCATCGGGCCGGGATACACCCAGCCATAAGCATGGCCCCCGATATTCTGGTACACCGGGCAATGATTCATGCACGCACCACAGCGGATACAGCGCAACATTTCCTGCATGTCACCACCTATCAGGCTGCTGCGGCCATTGTCGAGCAGGATGATATGAAAGTGTTCCGGGCCGTCATGATCTTCAGGTTTTTTGGTGCCGGTCAGCACCGACACATAGTTGGTGATGGATTGCCCGGTGGCAGAACGCGGCAGCAGGCGCAACAGAGTGGTGACGTCTTCCAGTGTCGGCACCACTTTCTCGATGCCGGTAATGGCGACGTGTACACGCGGCAGTGTGGTGACCAGACGACCATTGCCTTCGTTGGTGACGATCAGTGCCGAACCTGTTTCGGCGATCAGGAAGTTGGCACCGGAGATGCCCATATCGGCGTTGAGGAAAGCGGGGCGTAATATTTCGCGTGCTTCGCGGCACAGTTCGGCGATGTCGGTTTTGCGCGGTGTATGATGTTTCTCCGCAAACAGATCGGCGATCTCTTCCTTGTTTTTATGTACGACGGGTGCAACGATATGCGAGGGAGCTTCGTGCGCAAGCTGCAAAATATATTCGCCGAGATCGGTTTCCATCACGGCGACACCGGCTTCTTCCAGTGCGTCGTTGAGGCCGCATTCTTCACTGACCATGGACTTGGATTTTGCGGCGGTTTTAACATTGTGTAAGGCGGCGATCTCGGTAACTATGCGGTTTACATCATCCCCCGTTTCCGCCCAGTGCACGATTGCACCGCGGGCAGTGGCCTGCTGTTCGAAATGCTGTAACCAATAGTCCAGGTTATTTAGCGCATGGTCGCGTATCGCGGCAGCAGCGATACGCGTTTCTTCCAGATCATGTATCTCGCTGATCACCGCCGCACGACCGCCTACAAATCGGGATTGCAGCCGAGATAGCGCATCCTGCAAGCGGACATCGGCCAGTTTGATGGTGACTTGTTTTTTGAATTGAAGCGAGGTGTTTTGCATCAGGGCGCCTCTTCATCCAGACCAGACAGCGCTTCGGCTATATGCAGCACCCGCGTGGTGTGGTCGCCATTGCGACGCAAGCGGCCTTCGATATTCAGTAAACAGCCGAGATCGCCCCCCACGATCGCACTGGCATGTGTGTCGGTAATATGACGGCACTTGTTGTCGGCCATCCGCGTCGATAACTCTCCGTATTTTACCGAGAAGGTGCCGCCAAAACCGCAGCAGGTGGTGGATTCAACCATTTCGGAAATTTTTACATCGGCCATATTGGCCAGTAAAACGCGCGGCTGATTGTAGATATTGAGCTCGCGTAATCCGGAGCAGGAATCGTGATAGGTGAGTGTGCCCTTGAATTTGCCGGGAATATTTTCCGGCATTGCAATGTGCGTCAGAAAATCTGTCAGCTCATAGGTGCGCTGTCCTAGAGCGGTTATTCTTGCCAGCAATGCGGGATCGTCGCGAAGCACATCGGGATAATGCACTCTGATCATGCCGGCACAGGAGCCGGAGGGCACGACGACATAATCAAAAGCTTCAAACTCGTTCAGAAATTTGCGCGCCAATGCAACTGCGGATTTTCTGTCTCCTGCGTTATAACCGGGTTGCCCGCAACATGTTTGCTGAGCAGGTACGGTGACTTCGCAACCAGCGGCTTCGAGCAATTTTATTGTTGCAAAACCGATGCGGGGACGAACAGCGTCAACCAGACAGGTAACAAATAAACCAACGCGCATCGCGGAACCCCAAATAGGACAAGTGTAAAAGTGAAAGCACTAACTGAAAATTACTGGTTCAAATTGTTGAGCAGGTGGCTGATACCCGCGCGTGCTACTTGGGCATCTTGCGGAGATTTTGCGCCGGACACCCCCACCGCACCAACTGTTTCACCGTTGATAACGATCGGTTCGCCGCCTTCCACCAGGGTAAGTCCGCCGGGTATTGATAAAAGCGCGTGTCGACCAGTCGCCACCATTTCTTCATACATTTTTGAAGTGCGACGACCCATCGCCGAGGTGTAGGCCTTGCCTGTGGCAATTTCCACGCTGGTGAGCGGCGCGTCATCAAGCCGCTGCAGCCACAGTAAATGACCACCATCATCAACGATGGCAATGGTGACCGGCCATTTTTGCAGCAGCGCTTCGCTTTCACAACCAGCTGCAATGGTTTTAACATCGGATAGTACCAAACACATTTTATTTTTCATTTTATTATTCCCTTTAATTTACTTGCCCACAACCGTGATCACCTCCCGAATTTATAACCGCTTGATACAAATTTTGATATGTTTAATTAGATTTGATTGCGCAGCCCTTGGTGTTTTTGCTTATTGCATATTTCTTGAAGCTATTACTTTTGTTTGGTAATGATGTTTCCACTTCAGGGAATCTGATAGCCCAGCTGTTTTGAAATCAGCATGCCGGTATTCATGACTTGCTGTATCCATTCATCTTTGCGCCGTTCTATCGGCGCCGAGACGGATAATCCGGCGACCACGTTATTGTTGGCGTCACGAATCAGGGTGCCAATACAGCCTACTCCCAGTTCAGCTTCTTCATTATCCATTGAGTAGCCGCGTTCAAAGGATGCTGTGGCATCTTGTAACAGGGTGCTCACTTTGGTGTGCGTATTGGCGGTGTAGGCGGGCAGTTTGCTGCGTTTTACATAATTGCGACACGCTTCTTCACCCAGATAACCCAGCATCAGCTTGCCAACCGCAGTGACATGCAGTGGAGCGCGACTACCAATCACTTGCTCTACTTTGATCATGCGCTTGGCAACCGAGCGCTCGATGTAAACCACTTCATCATTTTCACGCACGGTAAGGTTGACAGTTTCACCCAGCTGGTCACGCAATTTTTCCATTAGGGGCAGGGCAATGTTGCGTATGTCTACGCTCGCGCTCACCCGGCTACCCAGCTGCATCAATTTCACGCCCAGCTGGTAACTGCCCCTGCTCGTGCGCTCTACAAAGCCATATTCTGCCAATGTAGAGAGGATGCGAAAAGCCGTGGAGGGATGCAAACCGGTATCGGCCGACAGTATTTTCAGGCTTACCGGGTCTTTGTGGTTTGCAATGACATCTAATATTTTGGCCAGACGTCCGATTACTTGTATTGAATTAGACTGTTCTTTCATAATTTCGCATTGTGAAAACGATTGTGTATTGTGAAATTATAGCTGAAGTCGTATTCTCTTATCAAATCTATTTTTAGTGCGTGTTTTCAATTGAATCTGGTTTCCCTTTAATCCAAGGGAAGCAATAACCCCCGGGTGACAGTAGTCAAGCGAAATAGCATTTTTATCTTTTCAGTAAAACATTAAGGAGTCGTCATTATGGCAACAGGCACAATCGCAGCAGAGAAGTTTTGTGAGGGCATTCAACATTTTGGAGAGCCTTGGGCGGACTATTCCAAACATGCAGGCAAGGCCGTTATTCAGGCGGGCAAGTCTGCAATAGCTGACCCCAAGGCACCGGACGCGGTGTATCAAACCCTGTTGATGGCCGATGCACTGCGCTATTTAACCCTGCAAACCTGCGGCTCCAAAGGCTCCGGGCACCCCGGTGGTTTTGCCAGCAGTGCCGAGGCATATGCTTCGCTGGTTATGCTGGGTCATACCAATATCGTGACGGAAGTTGGGCACCACGCGCCGGGCTTTTACAGTGCAATGTTCCTGGATACTTCTCTCGAGGCAATGGGTATCAAGACCGTTGCCGACATGATGGCGCGCTTCCGCGAAAAACATGGTTTGCTCGGCCACTTGTCCGGCGCGATTCCGGGCCTACTGGCACCCGCAGGCCCGTTGGGGCAGGGGCAACATTTCGCTATGGCAGGCGCATTGCTGCATCCGGGCAAATTGTTCCCTGTGACCATCGGTGACGGTGGCATGGGCGAGCCCTATGTGTTGAATTCGATGATGCACTTTAATACCGCTTACCCAAAAGTGACCAACTTCTTGCCAACCTTGATCTGGAATGGTTACAGCCAGGAACATCATTCAATGGTGTCACGCTTTACCAATGCCGAAATGATCGCCTACTGGAAGGGGCATGGCTTTAAAGAGGTTATTCTGGTTGATGCGAAAGAGTTTGATGACACCAAGCAAACCAGTGCCTACGCCGACAGTTCCTACTTCTCGCACAAGCAGCGTCTGGCTTTTGCCGCCGCCGTGTTGGCCGGTGTGGACAAGGCGGCCAAGTCTGCACTGGGCGGCACGCTGACCGCATTCATCATTAAGCAGATGAAGGGCACCGGTGTGCATACCGTCGGTGCGAAGTCGCATAATCTGTATCCCGCAGACAGCCTGGACAAGCCGCATATGATAGAAGGGCTGAAGCGCCGCGCGCTGAACCCCGAAGCATGGTCTATCGTGCGCGAAAATTTTGTGCGTGCAGGTGGCGGCCCAGCAGTTAAAACGGCGGTTACTGAGCATGTGCTTGACCTGGCCCCGTTGGGCAAGATGCCTTTGCACGAGTTTGCAAAAGGCGAGAAAGCGGTTCCCGCCACGGCCATGGGTGCGCTGGCTGCGTATGTCGGGACGAAAGACAAGCGTTTTGTGGTGTCCAATGCGGACGGTAACGAAGCGTCGGCGATGAAAAATATCAACGATGCGCTGAAGATACGCCACCCTACCGTTGACCCGCTGTATAACCAGGAGCCGGAAGGGCAGGTTTATGAACCCTTGAACGAAGATGCCTGTGCCGGTTTGGCATCGGCGCTGGCGCTGTTTGGTTCGCGTGCGTTGTGGTTGTCCTACGAAAGCTTTGCGATCAACGGCTGGCCAATTGTGCAGACGGTGGCCCAGGCCATGGCCGAGTTGCGCCGCAAGACACCCTCGATCGTCACCATGTTCACTGCCGGTGCTCTGGAGCAGGGGCGTAACGGCTGGACCCATCAGCGCCCCGAGATTGAAAACTATTTCGCCGCACAGATGCGCAACGGCAATACCTATCCGCTGTTCCCGTGTGATGCAAATGCAATTCAGGCGTCGTACGAATATGCCACCAATAGCTTTAACAAGTGCATGGTGATCATTGCGTCGAAAAGTCCATTGCCGGTATATATGAGTTTGGAAGAATCCAAACAAGCTGTGGAAGACGGCGCGGCAACCATCTATGAAAGCAAGAGTGGCATGCAGGGCACTATCGTATTTGCGGTAACCGGCGATATGATTTTGATGCCGGTGTTTGAAGCCAAGGACAAGCTCGAAGCGAGTGGGTACAAGGTACGTATAGTTGCCATGGTCAACCCTCGTCGTTTATATCGCCCGACCGATATTGCCTGGGATACCGTATCCGAACCGGACAACAAGTTTATGGACGACGACCACTTCAATGCATTATTTGACGGCAGTGTATTGCTGGCCGTCAGCGGTGGCCCAAGTGCGGTGCTGGAACCGGTGCTGTTGCGTACCCGTGCGGCCAAGCGTGATACTTTTGCCTGGAAGCGCGGCGAAACAACGGCAAGCCCAGCTGAGATCATGGACTTTAACGGTTTAACCGCAGATGCAATGTTCAAGCGTGTGAAGGCATTGATAGGTTGATGTTGCTGTTGCAGCCGGCGTTGTTAAGCTGGCTGTATTTGATTTAAAAAACTTAGTCCACAGATTGCACAGATTAAAGGCAATTAAATAATGTTATATACAGACCACGAGTAAATCACTGGGACAGTGTATTGCTGATTGTATTTTTTAATCTGTGGAAACCTGAGTAATCTGTGGATTGAACTGCAATTATATGCCGGGAATAAATTATGTCTGAAACTAAAATAATTGTGCTGGATGACGACCCTACCGGTTCGCAAACGGTACATGGCTGTTTGCTGCTTACCCGCTGGGATAAAGATACCTTGCGTGAGGCGATCCTGGATGCTTCCCCACTGTTTTTCGTGCTGACCAATACACGCGGGATGGCGGCGAAACAGGCAGCTGAGATTACACGCGAGGTGTGTAAAAATCTGAAGTTGGCACTGGTTGAGCTGGAAAAAAGCGGCAATCATGTTAACCCAATCCTGGTTAGCCGCTCGGACTCAACCCTGCGGGGTCACTACCCGGTAGAAACGGATGTGATTGCCGAGGAACTGGGGCCGTTTGACGCGCACTTTCTGGTACCCGCATTTTTTGAAGGTGGGCGCACAACGCGCGACAGCGTTCACTATCTGAAGGTCAATGGCAAAGATACGCCGGTACATGAAACCGAGTTTGCGCGTGACTCTGTTTTTGCTTATCACCATAGTTTTTTACCCGATTACGTAGAGGAAAAAACGGGTGGCCGGATAAAGGCGGGTCAGGTCGAGCGTTTTGTGCTGAATGACGTGCGTGGTAACAGCCTGCAACGACTGTTAAATTTGCATGAAAATACCTGTTGTGTGGTTGATGCCGAAACACAAAGCGACCTGAATCACTTTGCAGGTCAATTGCGTACAGCAGCCGGGCAGGGTAAACGATTCCTGTTTCGTAGCGCAGCCAGTTTGCTGACAGCTTTGGCACGTTTGCCGGCGCAACCTGTTGCGGCGCAAGCGATGGAAAAATATGTGCGCGGCGGCAAGCCGGGCGCGGTCATCGTGGGTTCCCATGTTAAAAAAACCACGCTACAACTTGACCATTTGCTCAAGATGCCAGGTGTTGAATCAATTGAAGTGAATGTGGAAAGATTGCCTTCAAGCCGTGATGCTTTGTTGTCTGAAATTATTCAAAAATGCGAACAGGCCCATACGGCTGGAAAAACACCGGTAGTATTTACCAGTCGTTTGGAAAAAACATTTTCAGATCAGGCTGCTCGATTAGCATTTGGTGATATGGTCTCTGCTTTTTTAATGGATGTTGTGCGAAACTTGCCCAAGACTTTGGGGTTTTTGATCAGTAAAGGTGGTATTACATCGAATGATGCATTAAGCTCGGGTCTGGCCTTGCGCACTTCACGTGTGGTTGGTCAAATTTTACCGGGGTGCTCTGTTGTATGTTGTCCGTCAGATCATCCGCGTTATCCCGACTTGCCCGTCATTATTTTTCCCGGCAATGTGGGAGATGATCAGGCAGTTGCAACCGTCTATGGCAGGTTAACGGGGCAGTCTGCCGGGGTAGAAACTTTGTAGCGTGCTGTTGCTGGTTGTATCTGTGTGTTGTATTTTACCTAATCTAAGGAGAGAAATATGAACAACAAAATAAAATCCATTATCACTGCGTTAGCGTTTGCAACTTCTGTGTCGGCATTTGCTGCAGATACCATCAAGATCGGCGTATCCGGTCCCTACACGGGCGGCTCCAGCCCGATGGGTGTTTCAATGCGTGACGGCGTCAGGCTGGCAGCAGGCGAGATCAATGCCAAAGGCGGCGTTCTCGGCCGCAAGATCGAACTGATAGAGCGTGATGACGAAGCCAAAAATGAACGCGGTGTGCAGGTGACGCAGGAGCTGATCAACAAGGAACACGTGGTGGCTGCGATGGGTTTCATCAACACCGGCGTATCGCTGGCGGCACAGCGCTTTTATCAGGAAGCCAGGATTCCGGTTATTAACAATGTGGCGACCGGTTCTATCGTGACCAAGCAATTTTTACCTCCTGAATTTGCCGATAACTATGTCTTTCGCACCTCGGCCAACGACACTATCCAGTCCGCACTGATCGTCAAGGAGGTCATCGACACGCGCAAACTCACCAAGGTTGCGATTCTGGCCGACTCTACCAACTACGGTCAGTTGGGACGCGAAGACCTTGAAAAAGCGCTGGCAGCAAAAAACATCAAGCCTGTTGCAGTGGAGAAGTTCAATATCAAGGATGTGGATATGACTGCTCAGTTGCTGAAAGCCAAAGAAGCCGGTGCAGAAGCGATTCTGACCTATGCAATTGGGCCGGAGCTGGCACAAATCGCAAACGGGATGGAGAAGCTGGGCTGGAAAGTGCCGATGATAGGCAGTTGGACATTGTCTATGGGTAACTTTATCGACAACGCGGGCAAAAATGGCGAAGGTGCAATGATGCCGCAAACGTTCATTCAGGAAGCCAATACACCCAAGCGCAAAGCATTTATTGAGGCCTATCTGAAAGCCTACAACCCGCCCAATGGCCGTATTCCTTCACCGGTTTCTGCCGCGCAGGGTTATGACTCCATGTACATTCTCGCTGCAGCGATCAAGCAGGCAGGCAATACAGATGGCGTGAAAATCCGCGAGGCACTGGAAAGCCTGAATACTAAAATTGACGGTGTTGTAACAACCTACGACCATCCCTATACACACGATAACCATGAAGCGATCACCATGGATATGGTCGTGATGGGCAAGGTGATGGACGGCCATGTGGTCTCCGCACATCCGGTCGAGATGAAAGAAAGCAAGGAAAAAGCAAAGAAATAATTGCTTGTAGTTGTATAACTTGGTATTGAGCTTTTGGTCCGGTTGCCTAACCGGGCCAACTGTCAACAGGATGGAGTACTTCTGATGGAAATTCTCGCACAACTTATTGTAAGCGGCATCGCGCTCGGCATGATTTACGCTGTGATTGCGTTTGGCTACCAACTTACCTTTGCAACATCAAGCACGCTTAATTTCGGACAGGGCGAAGCGCTCATGTTAGGCGCACTGGTCGGACTCTCACTGGTTGGATATATGAACTATTGGCTCATGATTCCGCTGGTACTTATTTTTGGCGCAATGCAGGGCGTTTTTGTAGAACGCGTTGCAGTGTTGCCCGCATTAAAAACAAAGTCGGAATTTGGCTGGATTATGACCACCATTTCTCTGGCAATTATTTTCAAGAACGTTGCGGAAAATATTTGGGGTCGCGATGATCTTACCTTTCCCTCACCATTGCCTACATCACCCCTGCAATTTTTCGGCATCAGAGTGCTGCCGATGGAAATTCTGGTGGTGTTTGGCGCGCTGGCAATCATGCTGGCGGTGGAAATATTCAACCGCAAATCCATCTACGGCAAGGCTGTGGTCGCCACGTCAAACGACAGGGATGCAGCCGGGCTGATGGGCATCAATACCGGAATGGTCATTACCTTTTCCTATGCGCTTAGTTCGATGACAGCCGCTTTTGCGGGCGTACTGGTTGCACCATTAACGCTTACCGGTGCCACGATGGGTGTGGTGCTGGGCTTAAAAGCCTTTGCTGTAGCGATTATTGGCGGCCTCAATAGCGGCATGGGAGTAATCGTCGGTGGACTGTTGCTGGGTATCGCCGAGACGACGACCGGATATTACATTTCCACGGGTTACAAGGATGTACCGGGACTCTTCCTGTTATTGCTGGTGTTGGCGATTAAGCCGGCGGGCATGTTTGGCAAATCTGTTATTAAAAAGGTATAGCATGAGCTGGATCAACAAAATTTCAATCGTACTGGCAATCATTGTTGCGGCTGTGCTTCCGACGATATGGCCGAATCCCTACTACGTTCACCTGATGGTCATTATCGGCATATATGCCATTCTGTTGTTGGGTCTGGATATTGTTGTGGGTTATGTGGGTGAGGTTTCGCTCGGTCATGCGGCCCTGTTTGGTATTGGTTCCTACACCGCCGGTGTGCTGCATTTTCAGTTGGCAGTTCCGTTTCTGCTGGCAGTACCCGCAAGTATAGTTGTTACCGCATTTTTCGGTGCGTTGCTTGCCTTACCGGCATTGCGTGTGAACGGCCCGTACCTGGCGATGGTGACACTGGCATTCGGTACCATCATTCAGATTTTGATCAATGAGATGACCTTTTTGACCAACGGCCCACTCGGACTGTCAATACGTAAACCGATATGGTTTGGCCACCAAATCACCGGTGCCGATTATTACTATATTGTTCTGGCAGCATTGGTGCTGACCCTGTTTGTTGTGCAGCGCATACTAAAATCGCATATCGGCCGCGCTTTTGAAGCTCTGCATGACAGCCCGATCGCGACAGATTGCATGGGCGTTAGCGTGTATGGCTACAAGGTTTATGCCTTTGTGTTGAGTGCGGGCATAGCTGGTTTGGCGGGTAGTTTATTTACCTATTCGGAAGAATATATTTCGCCCAATACCTACAATTTTGAACTGACGATCCTGTTCCTGTTGGCCGTCATCATGGGCGGGCGCAAAACCAGAATCGGCCCCATGCTGGGTGCAATCATCATCGTGATGTTGCCCAACGTGCTTTCCGATATAGAACTGTTCCGTACCATTTCAACCGGTATCGCCGTGTTCACTGTTGCGTATGCCGTATATGCCGTCACAACCCGGCAGGGTACTGTCAGGCAAATGCTGCTGCCGTTGCTGGTCACGCTCGTACTGGCAGCCTCGGGATATTTTATGGAGAACATTACCGAGCATCGTTTGACGATCTTCGGTGTGATGATCTTGTTCGTGGTGTATTACTTGCCCAATGGCATTATGGGTTTCCTGCGCAGAATCGTTTTGAAATATCGCCCGCAATGGATACACAGGCATGAAATTGTTGCCGAACTTGGTGATGACGCGCATGTCTGGTCTGTGCCTGATCATCCTGTCAACGCCAGCGGTTATTTACTCGAGGCGAAAAATATATTGATGCAGTTCGGTGGTTTAAAAGCCCTGAACGAAGTTAATTTGCAAATTACCAAAGGCACCGTACACGGTTTGATAGGCCCTAACGGTTCAGGGAAAAGCACGATGATGAATGTGCTTACCGGCATCTATAAACCGACTGCGGGAAAAATAGAGTTTAACCGCAAGAACATCACGGGCGCTTCACCTTCATCCATTGCCGCGGCAGGTATTGCACGCACCTTCCAGAACGTGCAATTGTTTGGTGAAATGACAGCGATTGAGAACGTGCTGGTTGGCTTGCATCACACCTATCGACATAGCTTGCTTGACGCCGTGTTTCATACCCCGCGTTGCCGCAAGGAAAAAAATGCGGCTAGGCTGCGTGCTGCCAGCCTGCTGCACTTTGTCGGACTGAGTGATCTGGCCAACGAAGAGGCGCGCAATCTGCCTTACGGCAAGCAACGTCTGCTGGAAATTGCGCGTGCGCTTGCCCTGAACCCCAGCCTGCTGTTACTTGACGAACCCGCTGCCGGTTTGACCGCGCCCGATATCAAGGAACTGATCGCGATGATCAACAAGATACGCGAGCACGGCTTGACCGTGATACTGATTGAACACCATATGGATGTGGTAATGAGTATCTGCGACACCGTCACCGTGCTGGATTTTGGCCAGAAAATCGCCGAGGGTACAGCGGCCGAAGTACAGTCCGATGAAAAAGTGATCGAGGCATATCTGGGCGGCAGTGTCGAAGCCGCTTGAGTGAAAAATTAAATACAGATAGTCGGGAACGCTATTTTTCAGCGCTGAGTATTGGGATAGTTTGAGGAGATTTTGATGTTAGAGATACAAAATTTGCATGCCGCCTACGGCAAGGTTGAAGTACTGCATGGCATCTCGCTGGAAGTACCCAAAGGCAAGGTGGTGACATTGATAGGCTCCAACGGTGCAGGCAAAACGACAACCATGCGCGCCATTTCCGGCATGATTAAACCCGCAAGCGGCCGACTGAGCCTTAACGGTATCGATATAACAGGCATGTCGTCCAACAAAATCGCACGCTCGGGCCTGGCGCATTCACCCGAGGGGCGCCGCGTATTTGCAACCCTGTCGGTAACCGATAATTTATTGCTGGGCGCATTTCCCCGATTGACCTTTGGCCGTCCGCGCGGGGATGTGGAAGGTGATCTGAAACGTATTTTTGATCTGTTTCCGCGTCTGAAAGAACGTGAAAATCAACTGGCAGGAACACTCTCAGGTGGCGAGCAACAAATGCTGGCGATGGGCCGGGCGTTGATGCTTAACCCGGATGTATTGCTGCTGGATGAACCCTCGATGGGACTGGCCCCGTTGCTGGTGGAAGAAGTTTTTCGCATCATCCGCGAATTGAAATCGCGCGGCATCACCATGTTGCTGGTTGAACAATTCGCTGCCGCGGCGCTCAATGTGGCTGACTATGGCTATGTGCTGGAAAATGGCCATATCTCTGTGCATGGCCCGGCAGAACAGTTGAAAAACGATCCGGCTGTCAGGGAAGCCTATCTGGGTGCCGCACATTAGTAACTCCCCGGTTTAACAGTAAAAGTAAGCCACAGAGAACGCAGAGTGCACAGAGATGATGCATGTACATGTTGCCCTCTCTGTGATCTCTGTGACCTCTGTGTTCTCTGTGGCTAAAGTGTTTGAATTGGCAGTTTTAATTTTTTGAACCTTATTACAACATGACCACACTACTCCATCGCCGCATGCGCCATCTACGATGGACCAGTTATACACTTGTCGTGCTGGGTTACATGCTGGCTTATTTTCATCGTATGGCACCGGCTGCCATTGCGACGGATCTGCAGCAATCTTTTGAAGCCAGCGGTGCAGCACTGGGCGCATTGGCTGCGGCCTATTTTTACACTTATACGGTGATGCAGATCCCGGTGGGGGTGATGGCCGATACGCTGGGTGTACGCAAAATTGTCGCGCTCGGCATGGCCCTTGCCGGTTTTGGCTCGTTGGTGTTCGGCATGGCCGATACGCTGGCTGTTGCCACACTGGGCCGGGTCATGGTCGGGATGGGGGTGTCCTCGATATTCATCTCGCTGATGAAATTGAACTCGGTGTGGTTTCATGACCGGCATTACGGCACAGTAGGCGGCATGTCATTAATGCTCGGCAATATGGGGTCAGTGCTTGCCGCCTCGCCGCTGGTTTGGGCGGTAACGCAAACCTCCTGGCGCAATGTGTTTGACATTGTAGGTATCTTCTCCCTGCTGCTGGCCGTTCTCGTGTGGATTTTTGTGCGCAGTCATCCCGGCGAAGCCGGTTTGCCGACAATGCGCGAGCTGGAAGGCAAGGAAGCGCATGCGAAGCATCAGGGACACTGGTATGGCGGGCTCCGTCAGGTAATGAAAAATGGTGCAAGCTGGCCCGGTTTTTGGCCCAATCTGGGTGTTGGCGGTAGCCTGTTTGCGTTTGCCGGTCTGTGGGGTGTACCCTATTTGCGCGATGTCTTTGGTATGGAGCGTGGTATTGCCGCCAACCATACAATGTTATTGTTATTTTCCTTTGCGGTCGGCGCTTTGCTTATCGGTATGCTTTCAGACCGGCTAGGCAAGCGCGTGCCGGTGATTGTCGGCGGAATTGCAGTGTACGTACTGTGCTGGATACCGATCATTTTCGCGTGGCATTTGCCAGGCAGCCTCAGTTACATATTGTTTGCCCTGATGGGTTTGGGTGCCTCGGGATTTACATTGACCTGGGCCAGCGTCAAGGAAGTCAATTCCCCGGCGCTATCCGGCATGGCCACCAGTGTGGTCAATACCGGCACCTTTCTGGGTGCCGCTATCTTGCAGCCCTTGACAGGCTGGGTGATGGATCAGGGCTGGGATGGCAAGTTACAGGCGGGCGCCCGGGTTTATTCGGAGCAGAATTATCAGCTCGGTCTCGGTATCATGTTTGCTTTTGCTATCGTTGGCCTGATTGGCGCACTGTTTATTCGCGAAACCAACTGCCGCTACATTACGCTTGATACCCCAAAATAACCAAGTATGACGAAGGAGAAAATATTGTCTGTCAAAGTATTGCCATTGTGGATCAATGGCCAGCACACCAAAAGCCGCAGCACGCGCGTGGCGGATATTTTTAACCCGGCCACCGGCGAAGTAATTCGCCAGGTACCGCTGGCAAGTACGGCCGATGTGGAGCGTGCGATCGCCGCAGCCAAAGCCGCCTTCCCCGGCTGGCGCGATACCACGCCGCTGCGTCGTAGCCGCATCCTCAGCAAGTTCAAGGAACTGCTTGAAACGCATCGAGCCGAGTTGGCGCAACTCGCCAGCGAAGAGCATGGCAAAACCCTGGAAGACGCAGCAGGTTCGGTGCAGCGTGGCATAGAAGTGGTGGAGTTTGCGATTGGCGCACCGCACTTGTTGAAGGGAGAGCATGCCGAAAATGTGGGGCGTGGTGTGGATTGCCACTCCCTGTTGCAACCGGTAGGTGTGTGTGCCGGCATTACCCCCTTCAATTTTCCGGCGATGGTACCGATGTGGATGTTCCCGGTCTCTATCGCGTGCGGCAATACTTTTATTTTAAAGCCTTCTGAAAAAGTCCCGTCGTGCAGTTTGCGCATGGGTGAGTTGCTAAAAGAAGCCGGGTTGCCTGACGGCGTGTTCAATGTCGTGCCGGGCGACAAACTTGCTGTGGATACCCTGCTGGCCCATCCGGACGTGCGTGCGATATCCTTTGTTGGCTCGACGCCGATTGCAAAATATATTTACGAAACCGCAGCGCATCATGGCAAACGCGTACAGGCCTTGGGCGGTGCGAAAAATCACGCCATTGTGATGCCAGACGCCGAGCTGGATTTCACCGCGGATGCGATTATGGGCGCGGCTTACGGCTCGGCAGGTGAGCGCTGTATGGCAATCTCCACGGTGGTTGCGGTGGGCGGGGTGGCTGATGTGATCGTGGCCAAACTGAAACAGCGTGCCGAAAAACTGGTGGTGGGCCCCGGCAATAAAAAGGGCGTGGATATGGGGCCGGTAATCTCGTCAGCGCATCGCGACAAAATCGTTGGCTACATCGATAGCGGTGTGGCGCAGGGAGCCAATCTGGTCACCGATGGTCGCGGCGTCAAAGTGGCAGGTCATGAAAAAGGCTTCTTCGTCGGGCCTACCTTGTTCGATAAGGTGACTACCGAGATGACTATCTACACAGAAGAAATTTTTGGTCCGGTGCTGATTGTGTTGCGTGTAAAAACACTGGATGAGGCGATCACCATGGTCAACAATAATCCCTATGCCAACGGCACTGCGATCTTTACATCGTCGGGCGCGGTGGCACGCCGTTTTGAAAATGAAATTGAAGTCGGCATGGTGGGCATCAATGTACCCGTTCCGGTGCCCATGGCCTTCTTTTCCTTTGGCGGCTGGAAGTCATCCCTGTTTGGCGACCTGCATATGCACGGCATGGAAGGCGTGTATTTCTATACCCGCACAAAGGCGATTACAACACGCTGGCCGGAAGTGGCGGAACGCAGCAGTTCAACTTTGAACATGCCAACGCTGGGTTGATGTAACTTAAAAACACTAAATCTAGCCACAGAGAACACAGAGATGATGTTTGTAACCCATAGTTGAGTTGTTGTATGGAAATGAGAATAGCATTAATTAAGCGAATATTTCTCGTAGCCAGTTTCTCTCCGTGTTCTCTGTGGTAAAAGATTTTCAATGACTTTCGAATAAGGAAACAATCAGGAGAATTTTATGACTATCAATATAGGCTTTATCGGCCCCGGCATTATGGGGCGTCCCATGGCACTCAATCTGATGAAGGGTGGTTATAAGCTGTGGGTCTATGCGCGCCGTCCCGAGACCTTGCAGCCACTGACTGCGGCGGGTGCAACAGCTTGTGCGACACCGGCTGAAGTGGCGGGGCATGCCGATGTTATCTTCACCATCGTGGGCGATACGCTGGATGTGCAAAGCGTAATCTTCGGCGAACACGGCTTGATACATAAAGCGCGTAAGGGCACGGTGATCGTGGATATGAGCACCATCTCGCCCACGGCCACCAGGGACTTCGCCGAACGTCTGGCTGAGAAAGGAATTGAGATGCTGGACGCCCCGGTATCCGGTGGCGAAACCGGCGCGATCAATGGCACGCTGTCAATTATGGTGGGCGGCAAGACTGCCGTGTTTGAGCGTGTCAAACCGCTGTTCGAATGTATGGGGAAAAATATTGTGCATATCGGCGACAACGGAGCAGGGCAAGTCGCCAAAGCCTGCAACCAGATCGTGGTAGCGGTGACAATAGAAGCGGTGGCTGAAGCGCTGACCTTTGCGCGCAAAAATGGCGCTGATGCGGCCAAGGTGCGGGAAGCACTGATGGGCGGTTTTGCCGGCAGCAAAATTATGGAAGTGCACGGCAAACGTATGCTGGACAATGATTTCAAACCTGGCTTCAAGGTTGGCCTGCATCAGAAGGATATGCGTATCGTGATGGAAACTGCACATCAGATCGGCGTGGCCTTACCCGCAGCGGCGATGGTGACGCAACATCTCAATGCGCTGATGGGCACTGGTGCTGCGGATCTGGATTCGGCGGCGATAGTGAAAGTGATTGAGCGTATGTCGGGTATGGGCGACAAGTAAGCAGAATAAAAGCTATGGAAAAAATCGTTTTTCTTGATCGTACGACAATCATTGCCAATCTGCGCCACCCTGCTTTCCCGCATCAGTGGGAAGAATATGCAGCGACTGAGAACAGTGAAATCGTTACGCGCCTGCAGGATGCAACCATAGGCATTACCAACAAGGTGCCGTTGCGCAGTGCGTCGCTGGCGCAACTACCCAAGTTGAAGATGATAGCGGCCGCGGCTACCGGTACCGATAATATCGATATTGCCTGGTGCAAAGAGCATGGCGTCGTTGTTTCCAATATCCGTAATTATTCGGTACACACCGTACCGGAGCATGTATTTATGCTTGTGTTGGCATTGAGAAGAAACCTGCTCGCGTATCGCGAAGATGTGCAAAAAGGCGCCAGGCAAAAGTCAGCACAGTTTTGTCTGTTTTCCCACCCGGTGCGAGATCTGAATGGCAGTACCCTGGGGATTATAGGTAACGGTGCGATCGGTAAAGCGGTTGCGCAAATAGCACAGGCTTTTGGTATGAAAGTATTGTTTGCAGAGCACAAGGGCACTAGCGAGATTCGGGAGGGTTACACCGCTTTTGATACGGTGTTGCGCGAAAGCGATGTGCTCACCCTGCATCTGCCGCTTAAAGAGCAGACGCGACACTTGATCAGTACGGCGGAATTTGAACGCATGCGCCCCGGAGCATTGTTGATTAACACCGCACGGGGTGGCCTGGTGGATGAAGCGGCATTGCTAACAGCCTTGAAATCCGGACGCATTGCTGGAGCGGGTTTTGATGTGCTTGTCAAAGAGCCGCCGACTGAAGGACATGCTCTGCTGGATATCAATTTGCCAAATTTTATTATGACGCCACACATTGCATGGTCGGGCAGGGAAGCGATGCAGATATTGGCGGACCAGTTGATCGACAACATCGAAGCTTACGTGGCAGGTTCAGGGCAGAATCGAGTTGCATGAGTATTGTTATTAATCGGGCATAAACATGACTAATCCCGCAGGCATGAATATAAACGCAACGGTTACGCCGGAGCAAACCAGCATCCTTACCCCGGAGGCGCTGACGTTTATCGCCGAGCTGGCGCGCAAGTTTGAGCACGTGCGCCAGTCTCTGCTTGAGCGTCGTTCACGACGCCAGGCCGAACTGGATGCGGGTCACCTGCCCAATTTTTTGGCGGAGACGGAGGCTATTCGACAAAGTGATTGGCACATCGCTCCCTTAGCTGCCGAGCTGGCAGATCGGCGCGTTGAATTAACCGGCCCGGCCGAACGCAAGATGCTGATCAATGGCTTGAATGCCGGTGCACGGGTATATATGGCGGATATGGAAGATTCGATGACCCCAACCTGGCACAACGTGCTTGAAGCGCAGATCAATTTGCGCGATGCGGTCAACCGCACAATCGAGTATGTCAATCCGGATGGAAAAATATACCAGTTGAACAAACAAACTGCCGTGATGTTTATGCGGCCCCGCGGCTGGCACATGGTGGAAAAGCATGTGACAGTAGATGGCTTGCCGGTGTCTGCCAGCCTGTTCGATTTCGGTTTATATTTCTTTCACAATGCCAAAGCATTGCTGGCGCGGGGTTCTGCACCCTATTTTTATTTGCCCAAGATGGAAAGCCATCTCGAGGGCAGGTTATGGAATGACGTTTTTGTATTTTCCCAGGAACGACTGGGCATACCACGCGGCACCATCAAGGCGACAGTGCTGATTGAAACAATTTTGGCCGCTTTTGAAATGGATGAATTTCTTTATGAATTACGCGAACATTCAGCCGGGTTGAACTGCGGACGCTGGGATTATATTTTCAGCTGCTTCAAGAAATTCAATCGTAAACCTGATTTTATCCTTGCCGACCGTGGCCGCGTGGGTATGACCGCACCGTTTATGCGTGCTTATTCACTGCTGCTTATCAAGACCTGCCACCGCCGCAACGCCCATGCCATCGGCGGGATGGCAGCGCAGATTCCGATCAAGACAGATCCGGCAGCCAACGAAACTGCACTCGCCAAAGTGAGTGTCGACAAGGAACGTGAAGCGAGTGACGGCCATGACGGTACCTGGGTCGCCCACCCGGGGCTGGTGCCGCTGGCGATGGAGGTGTTCGACAAATTGATGCCTGCAGCGAATCAAATAAGCAACAATCGCGAAGATGTAAAAACAACCGCAGCAGATCTGTTGAAATTCGAACCGCAAGGTCCGATCACGGAAGCAGGCCTGCATGCCAACATCGAAGTGGCGATTGCCTATCTCGGTGCCTGGCTGTCCGGTACCGGGTGTGTACCGATACACCACCTGATGGAGGATGCAGCTACTGCCGAGATCTCCCGCTCGCAACTTTGGCAGTGGATACATAGCCCGCGTGGGGTGTTGGAGGATGGACGCAAGGTGACGCTTGAAATGGTGCGTGCCAGGATTCCTGCCGTTCTTGCCGGCATTACCGCCGGCGTAAAAGATAAATATTTTGTCGCGGGTGATTACGAACAGGCCGCGGTTTTATTTGGGCAGTTGCTTGCCAAAGAACCCATGGTCGAATTTCTCACCAACTATTGCTACGATGTCATGGAGTAACTTTTTGGTTAAGTGTTGATATGATGAAAAAACAAGATTTGATTAAGCAGCTTAGAAAAATTCTTGCAGCGGATGCTGTGCTGCATGAGCAGGAAGATCTCAAACCTTTTGAGTGCGATGGGCTGTCGGCTTACCGTGAGTTGCCACTCGTTGTGGTACTGCCTGAAACCGAACAGCAAGTGCGCGATATTCTGCTGTTGTGCCGCCGTGAACATGTGCCGGTGGTGGCGCGTGGTGCGGGCACAGGCTTGTCAGGCGGCGCGTTGCCTCTTGCCGATGGTGTATTGCTCAGCCTGTCGAAATTCAAGCGCATACTCTCGCTCGACCCCGTTGCCCGTATCGCTCGCGTGCAGCCAGGTGTACGCAACCTGGCCATCTCCGAAGCCGCAGCGCCGCATGGCCTGTATTACGCGCCTGACCCGTCAAGCCAGATTGCCTGTTCCATCGGCGGCAACGTTGCGGAAAATGCCGGCGGGGTGCACTGCCTGAAATACGGCCTCACGGTGCACAACCTGCTCAAGGTGCGCGCTTACACAATGGATGGCGAATTGCTGGAGCTCGGCTCGGAGGCGCTCGATGCCGCCGGCTACGATTTGCTCGCCCTGTTTACCGGCAGCGAAGGCATGCTGGGCGTCATCACCGAAGTGACGGTCAAACTATTGCCCAAGCCGGAATTGGCGCAGGTCGTGATGGCCGCATTTGCCACGGTGGCAGAGGCGGGCAATGCGGTGGGTGAAATCATTGCCGCCGGAATTATTCCCGCCGGTCTTGAAATGATGGACAGGCTGTCGATCAAAGCGGCGGAAGATTTTGTGCATGCCGGTTATCCGCTCGATGCCGAAGCGATATTACTGTGCGAGTCGGATGGTACACCGGAAGAGGTGGCTGAAGAGGTCGCCAAGATGCAGGCAATACTTTCACGGTGTGGCGCTATCTCTTTACGCACCTCCACCGGTGAACCCGATCGACTGCGCATGTGGGCGGGGCGCAAGGCAGCCTTCCCTGCGGTGGGCCGTCTGTCACCGGATTATTACTGTATGGACGGCACGATACCGCGTCGTGAGTTGACTCGTGTGTTGCACAGCATTGAGGAATTTTCAAAGGAATACGGTTTGCGCGTCGCCAATGTTTTTCATGCTGGCGATGGAAATCTGCATCCGCTGATTTTGTACGATGCAAACCAGCCGGGCGAATTTCATCGTGCCGAAGAACTGGGTGGAAAAATATTGGAACTCTGTGTGGCGGTGGGTGGCACTATTACCGGCGAGCATGGCGTCGGCATCGAGAAAATAAACCAGATGTGCGCGCAATTTAAAGAGACAGAGTTGCAGCGTTTCCGTGAGGTCAAAGAAGCCTTCGACCCGTCCGGCCTGCTTAATCCCGGCAAGGTAATTCCAACACTGCATCGTTGTGCGGAGCATGGCCGTATGCATGTGCATCACGGACAGGTGCCATTTTCAGAACTTCCACGGTTTTAATAATGAAATTTAACAGCAGAGTAAATAATGCAACACATCATTGAACAATTCAGCCAGGCCATACGCGAAGCCGGTGACGCTGGTAGCCCTTTGCGCATCCAGGGTTCAGGCAGCAAGGCATTTTACGGACGCAGCACCCAGGGTAGTGTGCTGGATGTGAGGCCTTATAGCGGTATCATATCTTACGAGCCCACCGAACTGGTACTCACTGCCCGCGCCGGTACACCGCTGGTTGAGATTGAGGCGGCATTGGCTGAAAAGCGGCAAATGTTGCCGTTTGAACCGCCGCACTTTGGCAGCGGTGCAACGTTGGGCGGCTGTATTGCGGCAGGCTTGTCCGGCCCGCGCCGTGCCTATGCCGGATCAGCGCGAGATTTTGTGCTGGGTGTGCGCATGCTGGACGGCAGTGGCGAAGACCTGCGCTTTGGCGGGCAGGTGATGAAGAACGTTGCGGGTTATGACATATCGAGACTGATGACGGGCTCGCTCGGCACTCTGGGCCTGTTGCTTGAGGTGTCGATGAAAGTGCTGCCGGTGCCAGCGCAAGAATTGACCCTGCGTTTCAAACTATCTGAATCTGAGGCGCTCGATAAAATGAATCAATGGGCGGCTCGACCTTTGTCGCTGTCTGCCACGTGCTACCACGCGGATGCATTGACTGTGCGCTTGTCAGGTGCAGTTGCCGCGGTGAACTCTGCCAGGCAAAAGCTGGGTGGTGACGAAGTCAAAGATGCGGATATTTTCTGGCGCAATGTGCGCGAGCAACAGCATGAATTTTTTAAGGCAGCCAAAACGCTGTGGCGTTTATCACTGCCATCGACCGCAGCTTGTATAACATTGCCAGGGCAACAATTGATAGAGTGGGGTGGCGCACAACGCTGGCTGGCTAGCGATGCTTCAGCCGATACGGCCAGGCAGGCGGTAACAAAACTGGGCGGGCATGCAACGCTGTTCCGCAGTGCGACACCCGTTGATCATCCGTTTCAGCCTCTGGCGGTACCCTTGCTGGAAATTCACAAGCGCTTGAAGCAACGCTTCGACCCGCATCAAATATTTAATCCCGGCCGCATGTATCCAGAATTTTAAAACTTATGCAAACCAATATCATTGACTCATTCAAACATAGCGCAGACGGGCAAGAGGCAGAGTCCATCTTGCGTGCCTGTGTGCATTGCGGCTTTTGTACCGCCACTTGTCCAACCTATCAATTGCTTGGAAACGAACTGGACAGTCCGCGTGGGCGCATTTACCTGATCAAGGAAATGCTGGAGGGCGCTGCGGTCACCGCCAAAACCCAGCTGCATCTGGATCGCTGCCTCACCTGTCGTTCCTGTGAAACGACCTGTCCCTCCGGTGTGCAATATGGCCGCCTGGTCGACATTGGCCGTGCTTATGTCGAGAATAAAATTGGCCGTCCACTTTGGGCATCAACACAACGCTGGTTGTTGCGTGCTGTATTGCCTCGTACTACCCTGTTCAATTTTCTGCTTGGCCTGGGGAATGTGTTTCGCCCCATATTGCCAGGTTTTATTGCAAAAGCAGTGCCTGTTGTACCGCCGGCAAAACCACGCCCTACTACCCACCATGCACGCACCATGCTGGTATTGGAAGGATGCGTACAACCCGGCCTGGCGCCGGCCACCAATGCAGCCGCTGCACGGGTGCTGGATAAACTGGGTATATCCTTGCTGAGTGCCGAGCAAGCCGGTTGCTGCGGCGCGGTAAGTTATCACCTTAATGCACATGCGGACGGACTCGACTACATGCGCCGCAATATCGACGCCTGGTGGCCCTATGCCACCCAAGGCGCGGAAGCCGTGGTGATGACCGCCAGCGGTTGCGGCGCGATGGTAAAAGAATACGGGCACCTGCTCAGACATGATGCTGCCTATGCAGAAAAAGCCGCAAAAATATCTGTTTTGACTCGCGATCTGAGCGAAATACTCGCCGCTGAAAAAGAAGCGCTATTGAAATTGCTGAATCCGGCAGCACGTGGCAAGGTTGCCTTCCATTCACCCTGCACCTTGCAGCACGGCCAAAAAATAGTTGGGGTGATAGAAACGCTGCTGGAAAAGGCGGGTTATGAGTTGACACCTGTTGCAGATAAACACCTGTGTTGCGGTTCTGCAGGCACTTATTCGATCCTGCAAAAAGAACTCTCGCAGCAGCTATTGCGCAACAAGTTGGCTGCCTTGCAAAGCGGTAAACCGGCACAGATCGCCAGCGCGAATATCGGTTGCCAGTCACATTTGCAAAGCGGCACGGATGTTCCAGTGAGGCA
>JANXWX010000057.1 GCA_025350915.1 Nitrosomonadales bacterium | reverse complement strand
ATTCTTGACCTTTGGATCATATGGATCAGACTCAATCATTCCAGTTTTTTAATCGCGGCCCCAGCCCGATTGCACGCCTGATTTTTTTTGCGTTGTTATCACTTTTGCTGCTGTTTATAGATGCGCGTTACCGGCAACTTGAATCTATCCGTTACCTGCTGTCCCTGCCAATTCAACCCTTACAACGCCTGGCCACTACTCTCTACAATGAGCCCGGAATCCTATGGGGTGATTTGGGCGCTTACATAGACAGCCAGGGTAATTTGGCGCGGGAAAATCAGCAACTCCGCCAGCAGCAAACCGTCTATGCGACACAACTGTTACAAATGCAAATTCTGCAAACTGAAAACACGCAATTACGCAAACTTCTGGATGTCTCGGAACATGCCGACTTTCCCATGCAGATGGCAGAAATTGTTTATGTAGAGCGCGATATTTTCAAACGCAAAGTATTTGTCGATAAGGGCTCGCAAAAAAATGTTGCAGCCGGGCAAGTAGTCATGGACGAGACAGGTTTAATCGGCCAGGTCACACGCGTCTTCCCATGGTTGAGCGAGGTCACCCTGATCACAGACAAGGACCATGCAGTTCCCATACAGGTATTGCGTACCGGTCTGCGCGCCGTGGTGTTCGGTTCGGGCGATATCAGCAATTTATCACTACGCTACATGCCTATCAGCTCCGACCTGCAGGTGGGAGATATTCTGGTGACATCGGGTATAGACGGCACTTATCCACCCGGCTTGCCGGTGGCCAAGGTTACCCAGATTGAACGCGACCCTGCCTACCCTTTTGCACGGATATCATGCACACCCTTGGCGGGCGTAGACCAGCAACGGCAACTGATGATTATCTCCGGCTTGCACAAACTACCGGCATTGCCGACGGCAGAAACCAAAACAACCGACGTCAAAACCAAAAAAACCAAACGGAGCAAACAGTGAACGATCAATATACAAAAGATCAGGAATTCCTGCTTCCCGCCACCAGCTCATTTATTTTCCTGAGTATTTTTGTTGCGCTCATGCTTAACTGGCTGCCTTGGCAAGGTTTATGGCTCGCAGCAAGGCCCGATTTTGCCGCGTTGGTATTGCTTTACTGGTGTACGCATAAACCTCACCGTATCGGCATCGGTGCGGCCTGGGTCATTGGTATCTTTGCCGATGTGGCTGACTCCAGTTTATTCGGCCAGCATGCGCTTTCCTACACTGTACTGGCTTTTGGCGGAATTTTATTGCACAGACGAATCCAGATGTTTGATGTGCCCGAACAGCCTCTGCAGGTGTTTCCCTTGCTGTTGATGAGTTATGGCACTTTCGCACTTGTGCATTGGTTTATGCGGGGACATATCTCCTGGGAATTTTTCCTGGGCTGCCTGACTTCTGCGTTACTGTGGCTGCCTATGTCGATACTATTGCAATCCCTGCGGCGTTCGAGAGTCGACCCTAACGAATTATGAGGCTGCACAAAGAGCTCAAAAATCATCAGCGCGAAATTTACTTCTTTCGCTTCCGCCTGATCGTCAGCTTTGTCTTTATGCTGACACTCGTTGTCATCCTGTTGGCTCGGCTGTTCTACCTGCAGATCATACGCCAAAGCTACTTTACAACCCTGGCGGATAAAAATCGTATCGCCGTCGTCCCCATCGTACCCAATCGCGGCCTGATACAGGATCGTAACGGCATTGTCCTCGCGCAAAATTATTCCGGTTACACACTGGAACTGTCACCGGCAAAAATCACCAATCTGGAAGATACGATCAACGAACTTTCCACACTGGTGGATATCCAGCCCAAAGACCGCAAGCGTTTCAAGAAACTCCTCACCGAATCGCATACCTCCAACAGCTATCCAATCCGTAGCCGCCTCAACGAAGTTGAAGTGGCACGTTTTGCCGCACAACGCTTTCGTTTTCCCGGAGTTGAAATCAAGGCACGGTTATTTCGCGAGTATCCCTACCGCGACAAAACATCGCACCTGATCGGCTATGTTGGCCGCATCAACGACAAAGACTTCGCCGAACTGGAACAAAAAAACCTGGCCGCGAATTACCGTGGCTCTGATTACATCGGCAAGATCGGTATCGAGCAAAGCTACGAAAGAGAATTGCATGGCACCACCGGTTTTGAGCAGGTTGAAGTCGATGCGGGTGGCCGTGGCGTGCGGGTACTGTCAAAGGAACCACCCAAATCCGGCAGTACCCTGACCCTCACGGTGGATATCAAACTGCAGGAAATAGCCGAGCAGGCGTTTGCCAATTACCGCGGAGCACTGGTCGCAATCGATCCCAGCAATGGCGAGGTATTGGCCTTTGTCAGCAAGCCGGGCTATGACCCCAATTTGTTTGTTGACGGTATTGATACTGACAGTTGGGATGCGCTGAATAATTCGCCCGACGTCCCCCTGAATAACCGTGCATTACGCGGCCAATATCCGCCCGGTTCCACGATCAAACCTTTCATGGCTTTATCCGCCCTGGACTCCGGCACACGTACTGCAAATTATTCAATAAATGACCCCGGCTACTTTACCCTGCCGGGTAACCGGCATCAGTACCGTGACTGGAAAACGGGCGGTCACGGCAAGGTAGATATGTTCAAATCTATCGTCATCTCGTGCGATACCTATTACTACGGACTGGCTACGGATATGGGCATCGACACGGTGCATGAGTATCTGGAAAAATTCGGCTTCGGCAGAAAGACCGGGCTGGATATGGAAGGAGAGTCCGGCGGATTACTGCCCTCGCAGGACTGGAAAAAAAGACGCTTCAACCAAATCTGGTATCCGGGCGATACTGTTTCCGTCGGTATCGGCCAGGGCTACACCCTCGTTACCCCCATGCAACTTGCCTATGCTACCGCAGTTGTCGCCAACGATGGCGTTGGTTATCGTCCTCATCTGGTGAAACAACTGGAAGCCGATGGTACTACCAGAGTATCGCCAATCGATATCAATCTGGAATTGCATCCAGAGCATCTTGCATTAGTCAAACGCGCGATGGTAGCCGTTACACTCCCCGGCGGTACCGCGGCCTATGCGGGTTCCGGTGCTTCATATTCATTCGCCGGAAAGACCGGTACCGCGCAGGTAATCGGTATGAAGCAAGGCGAGAAATACGTTGCCAAGGATATCAGTGAACGCAATCGGGATCACGCCTGGTTTATTGCTTTTGCGCCCGCCGACAAACCGCGAATTGCCCTGGCAGTACTTGCCGAAAATGCGGGTCACGGCGGCTCGATTTCCGCACCGATCGCACGCAAAGTGATCGATTATTTCCTTCTAGGCAAAGTACCACCGCCCGTCGTTCCGGAAAAAATCAAAGGGGAGGCAGAGAATGATTAACCGGTTTCAACAGCGCTTCATGTCGCACCTTGACCCCATGTTGATGGGCGCACTTGCCTCCTTGATGCTGGTGAGTCTGGTATTGATATACAGCGCCAGCGGTGGAAGTACCGACCGTGTTCTTGCACAATTTATAAACATACTCGTTGCTTTTGCTGCGCTTTGGCTCGTTGCAAATATGCCGCTGCATTATCTGATCAGAAGCGCGCTACCCATTTATATACTGGGCATGATCCTGCTTTTGGGTGTTGCATTTTTTGGGGAAATCCAAAATGGAGCACGTCGCTGGCTTAATCTGGGCATTGCCACTGTGCAGCCATCTGAACTGATGAAAATTGCCGTACCGTTGATGATGGCCTGGTATTTTGAACGGCACGAAGCCACCCTGGCAATGCGTAATTATTTATTTGCGGCCGTGTTATTAATTGTGCCCTTCGCCCTGATCTTGCGTCAGCCAGATCTCGGCACCGCCATGCTGATTGCAGCAAGCGGATTTTATGTCCTTTTCCTGGCCGGATTAAGCTGGCGAATCATTTTGGGTATCGCCATCACCGGTATGGCTAGCGCGCCTTTTCTATGGCACGCAATGCATGATTACCAGCGACAACGCATCATGATGTTGCTCGATCCATCACAAGACCCGCTGGGCAAGGGCTACCACACCATTCAGGGAATGATAGCCGTTGGCTCCGGCGGCATCCTCGGCAAGGGTTATCTGAATGGCACCCAGACCCATTTGGAATTTTTGCCGGAACGCACCACAGATTTTATTTTTGCGGTTTACTCGGAAGAGTTTGGCCTGTTTGGCAACCTTATCCTGTTGGCGATCTATGTGTTCATACTGTGGCGGGGTTTTGTCATCACCGCCAATGCCTCCACCTACTTTACCCGCCTGATGGCAGGCTCTATTACACTCACCTTCTTCACCTATACCTTCGTCAACATGGGTATGGTCACCGGTATATTGCCCGTTGTGGGTGTGCCACTACCGCTGGTCAGCTATGGTGGCACATCGATGCTCACGCTCTATCTCGGCTTTGGTATGCTGATGAGCATACATTCGCATAAAACCCTGGTGCAAAGTTAAGGAAACCGCATGCCTAGTAAAATTATTTTTATCATTGCCATTTCACTCGCGTTGGCAGCTTGCCGCGCTAACCCGCCCAGACAATCTGCCAACTCGCCAAGTGAACGCACGGCAAGCGATGAGCGGGACACAGAACGCAATGCAGATGCCAACCCTGTAACGCCGCCCCAATCGGCAGGCGGTTCATACCTGGCGGGTGATGGCCCCGGTGCCGACACTCCCGCCAACCTGCATCAAATACCCGATGCCGTTCCGCGCAACGAACCCCTGCATCGCTATGCCAACCGCCCCTACAAAGTAATGGGTAAAGACTACACCCCGCTTACTGTTACGGGACAATATAAAGAACGTGGGATCGCCTCCTGGTACGGGAAGAAATTTCACGGTCAAAAAACGTCCATTGGTGAAATTTACGACATGTACGGCATGACTGCCGCCTCGACCATTCTGCCTATTCCCAGCTATGCCAGGGTCACCAACCTGGCCAACCAAAAATCCGTCATCGTGCGCGTCAATGACCGTGGCCCCTTTTTGCATGAACGCATCATTGATCTTTCTTATACCGCTGCAAGCAAGCTCGGCCTGATCGGCAACGGGCAAGGCATGGTGGAAGTGGAAAGCCTTAAAGGAGATGACACAGCTCCCCCACCCATCTCGCCCATCTACAAAGCACCGATACAAATCACTCCCTTGCCCGATGAACCTCCCGTTACCTCCGGCGGAAAAGTATATTTACAACTGGGCGCTTTCAATTCTCAGAGCGGAGCAGAAGAATTTTTGAGCAGCATGCGGGCCAAGCTGGGCGATACCGGCAAACAGCTTAGCATGTCGCGTAAAAATGGCATGTTCAAGGTACGCATCGGTACCTATACCAATGCGGATGCGGCACGTGAAATAGCGCTTAAACTGGAATCACGCCTGGGATTCAAACCGGTGGTTAGCTTGTATTAATTCTTCGTCGAAAGTATGTATGTCAGGCAAACTTTTTTACACCCGCTTTTTTTGCAGCCTTCTGTAAATCTTCGTCAAGTGTAGCCAAAGGCATTCCTTGCCTCAAAGCCAGTTCTAGATAAGATGCATCGTATGCGGAAAGCTTGTACCTCCGTGCCAATTGCAATGTATCAGTCATGGCGTGTATGTATGTGGCAAAGTCCACATCAATATCTACTCCTTCCAGCATTTCTAAAAACACGCCACTTCTAGCCTCAGTCACTAGTCCTTTCGCTTCCGCTCTGGCAATGACATTTGCCACTTCTAGCCCCCACGTCACGGGAACGATTGCATTGTCTTGCTTCATCGCATCCAGCACCTTTCCGGCATATGCAAGCTCTTGCGGCTTACCATCACCAAAAAACCAGCGCATGGTCACTGAGTTATCAAGGACAAAGCTCATGCACGACCTTCTTCGATCAGTGCCTTGATATTTACACCGCGGACAGGTTCAGCCAGCATAAATGCCTTAAGTCTTTCTGCAGCTTCAGCTTTATCTATTGTCCTGGTGCCCATGCTGGGTACCAAATCCGCAATTGCTTCGCCGCGATTTGTAATCGTAAAACTCTTGCCTGTCTTCACTTGACGCAGTAATTCCGGAAGCTTAGTTTTCGCTTCATACGAACCTATTTCAATTTTCATATTTCCTCCTGTTACCTGCATATCATGTAGACTAGTATATAGACCAGTCTACAAATTATCAAGTATGCGAACACATTGATTTGGCCAAGCTCAAAGTTTGAACGGCGTTTTGATAATCGCGCGGCCATCCGCAATATTCTTCGGCTGCGGTTTCCACGCATGCCCGTATATCACTTCGAACGTCGCCGGCAATTTTCCATCCCGGCGCAAGCGTTCATAATTTTCCAGCACCTTGCCCCAAGTATTCTTGCCCATCATGCCTGTTGCGCGTCCGGCGGTTGCGTTATGTGCACCGATACTGCGCAAATCCTGCATCACGGCTTTCACATCGTTGTAGGTGAGGGTGATGTATTCCATATCCATCACGGGGTCGGCAAAGCCGCCTGCCACCAGCATGTCACCGATATCATGCATATCGGCAAAGCGGTTGATATGGTTGTAGCCATCCACCCCCTGAAAGGCAGTGCGAATTTCTTTCAGGGTGTCGGGACCAAAAGTTGAAAACATCAGCAGGCCGTCGACTTTAAGCACCTTGTGAAACTCGGCCAGGGTTGCCGGCAGATCGTTACACCATTGCAGCGCATGGTTGGACCACACCATCTCCATGCTGTTGGACTTGATTGGCAAGGCTTCCATATCAGCGCACACATACTGTTTTGTATTGCCGGCAAACAGTTTGTTCCACCAGCTTGAGGTTCCGCGTGCCGTTTTCAGCATGCCCATTGCAATATCCAGCGCAACGATTTGCGCAGCCGGGTAACGCTCGCCCAGTTGCCTGCTGCCCCAGCCGGTGCCGCTGCCCACATCAAGTACATTCGAAGGTTTTTGTTTGATGTAGTCCAGCCGCTCCAGCATGCGGATGCAAACCTCGCGCTGCATCACGGCGGCGGCATCGTATTGTGTTGCCGCTTTGCTAAATGCCCTGCGCACTGCACGCTTGTCTATTTCAAATTCATTCATGTAAAAAACTTTTTAAGTGCTGCACAAATAATTGTGGATGTGACAAAAATGGCGCATGGGCCGCACCCTTTATTAATGCCAGGCGTGCATTGGGCAGCGCGTCAGCCATATAAACAGACGCTGCTGAGGGTGTCAGTGTGTCGCGCTCGCCTGCAATGACAAGCGTGGCTTGTGCAATATTCTTAAGCTCTTCGCGCATATCCGTGTCGCGCAAAATATCCAGGCCGCCCTTTAATGCCTCCAGTGCTGGCTCGCCTTTGGCGAAGAGTTGCGCTCGAAGATCGCTTAATAGCTGCTTTTCATTTTCACTGCCGCGCACTTGCAACGCCAGAAAGCGTCGCAATGTCTGTGCATGATTCTGCAGCAGGGAAGCGGCAAATTCCTGCAATGTACCTTCCGCCATTGCTGTATTCCAGTTTTCTTTTTGTACAAAACACGGCGTAGTCGCAACCAGCACGAGCCTGTTGACCTGCGCCGGATGCCGTTGCGCCCAGCGCAGGGCCATCTGTCCGCCTAATGACCAGCCGACCACAGTCATCGCCTCGTTGAATTGATCGCTGAGTTGCTGCACCAGCGTATCCAGATCATAGGGTGTACAAGTGTTGCTGCCAGCGTAACCCGGCAGATCAACACTATGCACCCGATGTGACTTCGACAGTTCAGCGGCAATCTGCGCCCACATCCCGCTGTGCATGCCCCAGCCATGAATCAGCAACAAAGGCGAACCGCTGCCTTGTGACTCAACATGCAAGGACATGCAGGGCCTCGATTAAATCATCAACATCTTTTTTCTCGTGTGCAGCCGACAGCGTGATACGCAAACGTGCCGTTCCCTGAGGCACGGTCGGCGGTCTTATTGCCGGCACCCAGATAGCGCGATCGCGCAGTCTTTCGCTTAAAGCCAGTGCTGCGTCGTTGCTGCCCACTAACAATGGCTGTATCGGTGTGGTTGATTCCATCATCGTCCATGGCAAACCTTTGGTGCCCAAGCGCAACTGCGTAATCAATTGCTGTAGGCGCTCACGCCGCCAGCTTTCTTCGCGTATTAATTCAAGGCTGGCAAGTAATGCGACTGACAATGCAGGCGGGCTAGCGGTGGTATAAATATAGCTGCGCGCCGATTGCAGCAGGGTATCAATCACCACCTGTTCAGCTGCAACAAAGGCACCCGCTACACCCGCTGCTTTGCCCAGGGTTGCCATGTAGATAATACGTGGCGACTTCACTTTGAAATGCGACAACACCCCGCGCCCCTGCTCACCCAGCACACCAAAGCCATGCGCATCATCAAGTAACAGCCAGGCATCGTATTGCTCACTCAAGGCCAATAATTCAGCCACCGGAGCGATATCGCCATCCATGCTGAACACCGCATCGGTGATAATAAGTTTGCGCTCACTCGATGTTTGGGAAAGCAACTCAGCCAGCTGTGCCACATCGTTATGCCGATAACGTTTCACTTCGGCGCGCGACAGCAACATCGCATCGTTCAGCGACGCATGATTCAGCTTGTCGGCAAACACCGTGTCACCGCGCCCAACGAGGGCTTGCACCACACCCAGGTTCGCCATATAACCTGTGGAGAACGTGAGCGCTGCCGGTTTGCCGGCAAACTCAGCGAGTGCTTGCTCCAGTGTGTGATGCGCATCGAAGTGACCACTGACTAAATGCGACGCGCCCGAACCCACCCCAAATTGCTGCGCACCCTGCTGCAATGCTTCAATCAATTTCGGATGATTGGCAAGACCGAGATAGTCGTTACTGCAAAACGAAAGATAGGATTTGCCATCGACCGTGATGTGCACTCCCTGTTGCGTAGACAACGTGCGACGTCGGCGCAGCAGGCCTTGTGCAGCGCGGTTATCCAGTTCGGATTTTAATTCAGCAAAAGGCATTTTAGCCACAGAGCACACAGAGATCACAGAGAGTGTTGCGCTCTGCCTTTCTCTGTGCGCTCTGTGTTCTCTGTGGCTAGTGGTTTTCAGTAAAGGGATACATGCCCAGCTTATCCAGCATGGCTCTGTCTCTAGCCACATCAGGATTACCAGTAGTCAGCAACTGGTCGCCGTAGAACATGGAGTTAGCACCGGCAAGGAAACACATGGCCTGCACCACTTCGCTCATCTGTTGACGTCCCGCAGATAAACGCACGCGTGTGGTCGGCATGGTGATGCGTGCCACCGCGATCATGCGCACAAAATCCAGCGGATCAATATCCTCGGTATCCTGCAATGGTGTACCTTCCACCTTGACCAGGTTATTGATCGGCACGCTTTCGGGATAGGGATTCAGATTTGCCAGTTGCGCGATCAGGCCAGCGCGTTGTGTTACGTTCTCACCCAAACCGACAATGCCTCCGCTGCAAACATGCATACCCGCGTTGCGCACGCGCTCCAGTGTATCCAGCCTGTCCTGATAATCACGGGTCGAGATAATATCGCCGTAAAATTCCGGTGCGGTATCCAGATTATGGTTGTAATAATCGAGGCCGGCCTCGCTCAATTGCGCGACATGCTCGTCTTTCAACATGCCCAGTGTGGCGCAGGTTTCCATGCCCAGGCCACGCACGGCCTTCACCATTTCCACCACGCTCTGCATATCTTCATCGCTCGGCTCACGCCATGCTGCGCCCATACAGAAGCGACCTGCACCGCTGTCTTTGGCTGCCTGTGCGGCTTTTACCACTTCGACTACATCCAGCATCTTTTTATTTTCTACTCCGGCTGAGTGAAAGGCCGACTGCGGGCAATAGCCGCAATCTTCCGAACAACCGCCCGTCTTGATCGAAAGCAGGGTGGAAAGCTGCACCGCATTCGGGTCAAAATTTTCGCGATGCACCTGTTGCGCGCGAAACATCAAGTCATTAAATGGCAGCTTGAACAGGGCTTCAATTTCAGCCACACTCCAGCGTTCGTTTTTGCTTGAGGCAGCAAGGGCAGGCGTTGGGCGATACAGCTTAACAGTTTGGGTTTGCATAACGTGAACTCGTGTTAAATGACTAAATAATCTCACATATTCGGGCAAAGGGGCACACTTGTCAATTTTGAAGCACCTGTTTTTGCACATCTGCTCAAATATTAAGCAGCTCTTGCCCGGGCAGCCCTGTCTACTCTGCGGCGCTGGTGGCCAAAGGGATATCTGGTGCACTGCATGCGATGCAGCTTTGCCCTATCTAAGCGAGGCATATTGCCCAATTTGCGCGCTTCCCACCCTGGAAGGTGCCATATGCGGCCAATGCCTTCAAAAAACTCCGCATTTCAAGCGCACCGTGGCCGTTTTTGCGTACGCTTTTCCGTTGAATAAATTGATACTGGCAATGAAATATGGCGAAAAATTTCAGCTGGCGCAGATACTGGGCAACAAACTGGCTGACTGTGCCAGTATCCGCCCGGACTGTCTGGTCGCCATGCCCTTACACCCGGAAAGACTGAAGCAGCGCGGTTTTAATCAGGCTCTGCAACTGGCACGCAGTATCGGTCGGCAGCTCGATCTGCCTGTATTACCCTACGCATGCCAGCGTGTACGCAACACCTCATCGCAATCGTCACTGCCGTGGAAAGACAGAAAAAGCAATGTGCGCAAGGCGTTTAGCTGCACAGCCGAGGTGGCCGGCAAGCATGTTGCCGTGATAGACGATGTGATGACCACGGGTGCAAGTTTGAACGAGTTGGCCTTGGCCTTATTAAACGTAGGCGCTATCGAGGTCAGTGTCTGGGTGGTTGCGCGTACCCTGCCGCATACCGATACCAGCTAAACAGATAACCCATAACCTATTAAAAACATTGGGTAAAAATAAGAAGGAATAATTCTGTTGTTTACTGCGTCTTCCATTCAGATGATTAATTTCATCTCGCACTTGTCTTCCCTTGTGCGTAACCTAATCATAAGTTAGGACTTCCACCCTTGATTGCACGCTGTGCACCAAGGGTTTTTTTTCGTATAAATTACAATTCTTTTAATTGCTGTGACACATACGCCTGCAATTCAGTCG
>JANXWX010000048.1 GCA_025350915.1 Nitrosomonadales bacterium | reverse complement strand
GACTTTCTTGCTGGGCATATATTCACAGAGGCGCGCGGTCGGGTCGCCTTGCGAATATCCTTTTTTAGCGGCATAGCCGAATATCCGGCCACAGTTCCAGAGGACGCGCCGCGCAATATCCAGTGCGCCCCTGTCCACGATGCGCTGGATGGCTGCGTCTATCTCGGGCGTGGTGATTTCGTTTATCGGACGCCGCCCCAGCCAAGGAAAAATGTCTTTTTCCATCCACCGGATAATTCTTTCCGTTTGCGCTTCGGATCGTTTATCCGTTGGGACGGTCGCCCACTCTCGCGCAAAACGAACCGGCAGCAGGCAAGCCTTCATCTATCCGCCGTTCGGCTTCGCGCCGCTTGGCCTGCTCCTGCTTTGCTGTCTTGCGTATATCGCTGGGGTCTGTTCTTGCCGCTACCAGTTCGCGCGCATCGTTCGCATTTTTCCGTGCCGCGCTCAACGTAGTGTCAGGGTAAACCCCAAGGGAGAGGGTCTTACGCTTGCCACCGATGGAGTAATCCAACCTCCACCACTTTGCGCCATCCGGCTTGACCAGAACATAAAGGCCATCGCCATCATTCAAGCGAAACATCGTTGCCTTGGGCTTCGCGTTCTTGATCGTTACGTCCGCTTTGATTTTGTGTCGCGCCATTGCAGTAACTCCCCCATGCAAAAAACAGTAACTCTCAAAAGGAAAAGCAGTAACTCATCAAGGGAAAGGCAAGGAAAAGGTGAGTTACTGCAAAAGTTACTGCATTGCTCTGGACAACAAAACCCAGCAAAGCCTTTGTTTATGTGGGTTTTACGGACTTCCTTGGACTACTTAAAACTAGGTTATGGTGCCCGGGACCGGAATTGAACCGGTATGACCATTACAGTCGAGGGATTTTAAGTCCCTTGTGTCTACCAATTTCACCACCCGGGCAGGTTGGACTTAACACGATAGCGAATAAAGCCACCAATCGCGAAGCCGTGCATTATACAGAGTTGAACGGCTATGTTGCAATAAGATGGGTGTAATTGGTTGCCTGGATTAGCATTCAACAATACTACTTGCGGAACAGTGTAATTGGTTAAAAACAGACTGTAATAAGAGAATATGTTACTGTAGCGAAAATAATATAAAAAATATGGGTGTCATGTTTTTTGTGACGAGGAGGTTAGTGATGGTTAGATTCGATTTTGCGATACGTACACGCGACGGACAAAAGATTGATAGTTTGATTATTGGCGGAGTCGATCAGCAGGATGCCGAGCGCAAGTTAAATCAAATGTATCGCTACTGTGAAATTTTAAGTTGCGTCCTTAAGGATGCGCAGGAGATGGGTGTCAAGCAAACCGATTCGACCTCGGTTGAAGATATTTTATCTTTAATATCTAAATAACAGCTTCTGTTATTCAATTATTCCGTCGCTAAGCAGCTCATTCATCAAAGCATCATAATCGTGCGCCCCGCGGCTACTGGGTGCATGTTGAAAAATCGTTTTATTCAGGGCGGGGCTCTCTGCCAGACTAACGTTTTCGGCAATACGTGTCTTGCACACATCCGCTCCAAACTTTTCTTCAGCCATACGCAGTATATCGAGAGACATATTCCGTCGGCCATCATAGCGTGTTAACAAATATTTTCGATTGATCCGACGCTTGAGTACGGGCTCCAGCGCACGTAGCGTTTTGTCTATTTGTACTGCACCTTTTGCCGATAAATAATCAGCCGAGATAGGTACAACCAGGCAGTCACATGCAAAAATCGCATTCAGTGACAGTACGCCTATCATGGGGCAGCAATCGATGATGACCGGGTTTTCTTTATTACCTAAATTCTCGGCTTTCAATCCCGTATTCAGTTTGTTAACGACATTGAAGCCTTTTCCAAACAAGGCATCTACTTTGGAAAGTTCTGCATGCGCAGGGATGACTTTTATACCACTGTGCGAATCAGTTACGAGCTTGCTTAGAGGATTGTTACGCTGAAATAAACTGAGAACGGTGTCATCGCCTGAATTTGCAGTAATACCTGCGATAGAGCTGAATTGAGCTTGAGGATCAAGATCGATACCATAGGTTAAACGCCCACTTCGAGCAAGTGCAGCTGCAAGATTCAGTGCGGTAGTTGTCTTACCAACGCCACCTTTTTGATTGAAAACAGCAATAATTGTCATAACAATTGTAAATTGTACCTGAATGTCATGTTAAACAATAAACTCAATTTAATTAGTTAGATAGTTTAGTAGGCATCAGGGTGATTTCTTGGTGGAAGTAACTTCTCTGATGAGCAAACCAGAAGTAGAAACTCTCAGTTCAAGTTCGGCGGGTTGCATGACAGGGATAAATGTGGCCGAGCCATATTTGGCATCCAGCAAGGGAGCCAGGATGGTATAGAGCTGGCGCAATTTGAATAAATCAACAACTTTATCCTGGCTGAGTGACTTTAGTGTACGTTCGGCAGCACGCTCTTGTTCGATATCACGATACCGTCCGCCTACCCGGTCAAGCTCATAGGCAGTATGTAATCCTATCAGGTTGGCGAGAGGTTGCCATTTAAGTATGTGCGCATCGATATATATCTCGTCACCCGCAATAATGAAATTTTCTATGCGGCCATCCGGATATTTAAACGTTGCTGCAAATCGTTGTTTGGCGATAGGCGATACTGAAATGTAGGCTGCAATTTCTTCTCGTGTGAGGGTTTGATAGCCCTGGATGCCCAGTGCGATCATCCCTGAAAGTGCGCCGGATCCAAGTAATAGAAGCGCAATTATAGTTTGCAGGGTAAATGAGCCAACCCTTGCCCGGATAAGCGCGACAAACCCTGTAATCATCAGGATAAGACCTATCGCCAACAGCGATAAAGCCGCTAAAAAATAAGGCGAATTCGTCATTTGAGAGAGCATAGAATTCAGTATTTTTGTAGGATTAGATGGTAAGCAGGGTAGCTGTGAGTCTACCCTAGTCTAGCTACAACTAAGCATGCTTGAACAATAACGTGAAACGTTAATTGCCCCTTGTGTACATGAGCCGTTTTGTTCCGCCATCGCACGTACCTACTTCTTTCCCTTTATTCATTTTTACAGCAGGCACGCCAGATGCGGCAACAGCTGCAGTAGAGCCATCAGCAGGTACTATCTCAAGAGTATAAACGGGTACGCCTTTGGCCTGCAGTTTTGCATCTACTCTGGCTTTAAGGGCGTCACAATCAAGTCTTGCAGGTGCTGGTTTGGTTTCTACTACCGTTACATTAGGAGTAACAGGAACTGCTTCAGTAGAAGGCACCGTTGCAGTTTGAGCTAAAGAAGGTATAGAAATTAAAGCCAGACAAGCCAGTAGCGCTACTTTATGCATTTTATGCTCCTTATTTGTGATTAATGATTAATTGCCACTTGATAAGTATACCATTTCGGCGAAGGGCTGAGTCTTTGCGCTACCTGCTTGTTACGGGGGTGATCAGTTCTCAGTTTTGCCGGATATTTCAGGTGATCCAAAACTCAAACTTTGAGTTTTGCGAACGCTGCGGACATTGCATTATTTGTGGCTGGCTGCTTACTGCTTTGTTGCCGGTGCTGGTCCAAGCGTTTAGCATCGTTTCGATCACGTGGTTCAGGTTGGCTGCCCGGTACAGGTGCGCTATCTGAAAGTCGCATAGTCAACGCGATACGTTTACGCTTCTCATCTACTTCAAGCACTTTGACTTTTACAACTTGTCCTACTTTGACAACAGTGTGCGGATCTTTTACAAAGATATTTGCCAACGCAGAAATATGAACCAGCCCATCCTGATGCACCCCAATATCAACAAAAGCACCAAAGGCGGCCACGTTGGTGACAACACCTTCCAGTATCATGTCCGGTTGTAAATCTTTTAATTCTTCAACGCCTTCTTTAAAGGTGGCCGTAATAAATTCGGGACGCGGGTCGCGACCCGGTTTCTCGAGTTCTTTCAAAATATCGCTTATTGTAGGGATACCAAATTTTTCATCTGTATATTTTGCGGGATCAATGGATTTCAGTAATTTGCTGTCCCCGATAATATTTTTTATATTCTGATTAATGTCGGCAAGAATTTTTTGCACCAGCGGATAGGATTCGGGATGAACTGCGGATGTATCGAGAGGATTGTCGCCCCCCATTACACGCAGAAACCCCGCAGCCTGTTCGTAGGTTTTGTCACCAAGCCTCGGCACGCCGCGCAATTCGGCACGCGAGCTGAACATACCCTTCAGATCGCGATATGAAACGATACTTTGTGCAACAGCGCTGCTAAGTCCTGAAACGCGCGCAAGCAGGGGAGCAGAAGCGGTATTGACATCCACACCAACGGCATTAACGCAATCTTCAACCACGGCATCGAGTGATCGCGCCAACTGTGTTTGCCCGACATCGTGCTGGTATTGGCCTACGCCAATTGATTTCGGATCGATTTTTACCAATTCGGCCAGCGGATCCTGCAAGCGACGAGCAATGGAGACTGCGCCGCGTAGGGATACGTCCATGTCGGGCAGTTCGCGTGAGGCAAACTCGGAGGCCGAATAGACGGATGCACCTGCTTCAGAAACGACAACCGCTGTCAATTTCATCTCTGGCCGCAATTTGATAAGTTCTTGCGCCAGTTTTTCGGTTTCGCGAGAGGCCGTTCCATTGCCGATGGAGATAAGTGATACCTGATATTTTTCAGCCAGTTTTTCGAGCGCGCGTAAGGAGCCGTGCCAGTCATTGCTGGGCTGGTGCGGATAGATCACTGCGGTATCCATTACTTTGCCAGTCGCGTCGACTATGGCCACTTTAACGCCAGTACGCAAGCCGGGATCCAGTCCCATGGTTGCACGGGGGCCGGCAGGAGCAGCAAGCAGTAGTGACTTAAGATTGCGCGCGAAGACATTGATAGCTTCAATTTCGGCGCGCTCGCGCAGCGAACTCATCAATTCATTTTCCAGATGCAGGAAACTTTTTACACGCCAGGTCCAGCGTACCGTGTCGCTCAACCATTTATCCGCAGGTCGATTCAAATTTTTGATGCCAAATTGGGCGGCAATTCGCGCTTCACACAGGTTGTGAGGTGCATCCCATTTGGGCTTCTCGACTTCTGAATCGAGGCGCAGCGTCACATTCAGCATTTCTTCACGGCGTCCCCTGAATAAGGCCAATGCGCGATGCGAGGGGATGCTCTTGATAGTTTCTGAATAGGAAAAATAGTCCGAATATTTGGCACCTGCATCTTCTTTGTTATCGGCAACTTTAGATTCCACAACGCCATGTTCCTGCAGGTATTCACGTAACGATTGCAACAGGGAGGCATCTTCTGCAAAGCGTTCCATCAGGATTTGCCGCGCGCCATCCAATGCATCTTTTGTATTTGCTACGCCAGGATTGTCACCCTGGTCGGTGCTAAAGGCAGGCTTCAGATATTTGTTCGCTTCTACTTCAGGGTCGAGTGCCGGGGCAGTTAGCAGCGCATCTGCAAGCGGTTCCAAGCCGGCTTCCAGCGCAATTTGAGCTTTGGTGCGACGTTTTTTCCTGTAGGGTAAATACAGGTCTTCCAGACTGGTTTTATCTTCAGCGTGCATGATGCTGGATAATAGGGCAGGGGTCATTTTATTCTGCTCTTCGATTGAATCAATAATAGTGCTCCGCCGCTCTTCCAGTTCGCGCAAATAGCGCAGACGCTCATCCAGCAAACGCAACTGTATATCGTCCAGGCCGCCAGTGGCCTCCTTGCGATAACGCGAGATAAATGGCACGGTGGCGCCCTCATCCAGTAGCGCGACGGCAGCCGCTACCTGAGCTGGTTTGGCGGCGAGTTCAAGAGCAAGACGTTGTTCGATGGTTGGTAACATGATAGTAAATTACTGAGGTTTGTTATAGCCCTATGGTGTCATACGGTATAGAGAGATTGGGATGGGTGCTGACTTGCATGTTGCCAGACTAAAAACGAGGGGATTGCACCCCCCAGACGTTTTACTTTGCTACTTGTCTCTCACGAATCTCGTCGAGTGTTTTGCAATCTATACATTGAGTTGCAGTTGGACGGGCTTCAAGGCGACTTAAGCCAATTTCAATTCCGCATTTGTCGCAGTAGCCATATTCGCCACTATCAATTTTTGCGAGCATATCGCTGATTTTTTTAATTAGTTTGCGTTCGCGGTCACGATTCCTCAGTTCCAGGCTCATGTCCGATTCCTGACTGGCACGATCATTGGGGTCGGCAAAAACAGTGGCTTCGTCCTGCATCGTATGTACGGTCCGGTCTATATCTTGTCCCAGGCCCAATTTCATTTCGGTCAAGATCGCACGAAAATGGCCAAGTTGTTTGGGATTCATATACTCTTCGCCTTTTTTGGTCTTATACGGAGTAAATGATGGATTAATTTGTGTGGACATTCTAGTGCCTCCAAATAACAGATGAAATTTTTAAAACGCGACTTAATATCAGAATTGATCAGCAATCGCAACTAAATTCATTCCGCTGATTTATAAAATCAAGTTGTGAATCAATAAAAAATATAGCAAGTCAGTTAGTTAGTAGCTAAGTCGGGTTGAATTAAAAAATAGTGACGCCCTCATTAAAAAGCATGGTAACCAGAAGAATAAGTGGTAGACCTATCAACGCATTGGGGTCGTCGCCTTCCATTTTGTTGATCAGCGTAATCCCCAAGCCTTCGGTTTTGCAGCTTCCCGCACAGTCATAGGGTTTATCAGCGTGCAAATAATTTTCGATTTGCATGTCATTTAACTCGCGATATTGCACACTATTAATTGCAACTTCGGTTTGCATCGTGTTTGTTCGTGAATTTAACAAGGTTAGTGCAGTATAAAAAGTGACTTTCTTGCCGCTCATCGAACGAAGTTGTTTGGCCGCATTGCTATGGGACTGAGGTTTGCCTAATTGCAGGTTGCCCAACAGCGCTACTTGATCTGAGCCGATAATTAGCGAATCAGGGTAAAGGGGGGCAATCGCCTGGGCTTTGGTAATGGATAGGCGTAATGATGTTTGCTGCGCGCTTTCATTGAGCATTGGACTTTCATCAACATCGGGTGTTGCCGTTTCAAATGGAATACGCAAGCGGGATAATAATTCGCTCCGGTAGCGGGAAGAAGAGGCGAGTACGAGACGCGGATAACTCAAAGCATTCCTTGTTTGTATAAGTTGACGGTTGCAAAATTAAGTACTGTATTGCAAAAATAAATCAGAAGAGGCTGGCCAAGGCTGCAGCCCCTTGGGCAAGAAGCTGATTGTTGCCCCAGTTAATCTCAACCTGTGAATATCAGGCGCAGCAAGATAGCATACTGAAGTCAATTTCAACAATTCATTTAATGCAATGTATTGACTGCTGATTATGGGTAGATTTGTTAGATAGCTTTGGTTAAGTAATTGTAGCAATGCCTTATCGCAATAACTCTGGATAATTGAAGATCCTGCGTAGTGGGGGAATGACTGGTGAGGATCTAACGGTATCAGAATGCGTCAGCTGCTTAAGTTGCTTTACAAGCATGGGGTAGCTCATTATAATGCGCCCTCTTTTTGGGGGTATAGCTCAGCTGGGAGAGCGCTTGCATGGCATGCAAGAGGTCAGCGGTTCGATCCCGCTTATCTCCACCAAAGGAACGAGTCCCCATCGTCTAGAGGCCTAGGACACCGCCCTTTCACGGCGATAACACGAGTTCGAATCTCGTTGGGGACGCCAGATTTTAGTATTTCCCGGATTTTGATTTTTCACTTTCAAATTCAATTCTTGTGTGCGGCAGATGCCGATTGACCAATCGGGTATTCGCACTTCACCGATCAAGTCCCCATCGTCTAGAGGCCTAGGACACCGCCCTTTCACGGCGATAACACGAGTTCGAATCTCGTTGGGGACGCCACTTTAAGCTGCAGATTACATAAATATATGTTTAGGCTTTGTTTCAATTGGATTGTTTATTTGCTATAATTGCCGGATTCTTGGCGCTTGCATTTTTGCAGCTGAGCTTGATATAAATTTGTATGTATAGTTTGTAAAGTTTTTTTGCGGGATTTTCAGAGAGGGCTGGCTCGTTCGATGTTGGGCGATCGGTACTTCGTTGGATGGGATGGGCTTCGTGCCCGTTTTTTATTTGTGGATATGAATCATGGATGTGGCTAAGTTGGTTGACGCAACACTGACGGGGTTGGGATTTGAGCTGGTAGATCTCGAGACTTCTGGTCGTGGAATGATGCGTATTTTGATGGATAAGCCAGAAGGCATAACGCTGGATGATTGTGAATTGGTTAGTAATCAGTTGACGCGTTTGTTTTTGGTTGAAGGTGTAAATTTTGACCGTTTGGAAGTCTCTTCGCCGGGTCTGGACAGGCCATTGAAAAAAGAATCTGATTTCGTCAAATTTACGGGGCAAAAGGCGCAGCTTAAATTGCGCATGCCGCTTTCAGGACGCAAGAATTTTGTGGGGATGATAGGTGCTGTTGAAAATGGCATCTTGCAGTTTGAAGTTGAAGGTAGTCAGGTTGCAATTGAACTTTCAAATGTTGATAAAGCGCGTTTGGTGCCGGTATTTTAGGTGTCTTTAAGTGAATAGCTCGTCTGTAATAGCAGGCGTGTTGATAGGTAGGAGACGGTAATGAGTCGTGAAGTATTGTTATTAGTAGATGCGCTGGCGCGTGAGAAGAACGTGGACAAGAGCATCGTATTCGGCGCGCTGGAAGCGGCATTGGCTTCTGCAACTAAAAAACGTTTTGGCGAGGAAGAAGCGGATGTGCGCGTCAGCATCGATCGCAATACGGGCGAGTACCAATCGTTCCGTTGCTGGCAAGTAACGGATGACGAAAATTTTGAAACGCCCGAGTTGCATATCAAGCTGGAAGAAGCGCAAAAACTCGATCCGGAATATGAGTTGGGTGAATTTGTAGAGGAGCCGCTGGAGTCGATTGACTTTGGTCGTATCGGCGCGCAAGCCGCTAAACAGGTGATCTTCCAGAAGATACGCGATGCAGAGCGCGAGCAGATTCTGGCTGACTTTATGGAGCGTAGTGAACACCTGGTTTCGGGCACCGTCAAACGCATAGAACGGGGCAGCGCAATTATCGAGTTCGGCAAGATTGAAGCATCACTGCCACGTGACCAGATGATACCGAAAGAAAATTTACGCGTGGGTGATCGTGTCCGTGCTTATTTGTTGCGTGTAGATCGTACAGTACGTGGCCCGCAAATTATCCTGTCAAGAATTACACCGCAATTTTTAATCAAATTGTTTGAGCTGGAAGTGCCGGAGATTGAAGAAGGGTTGCTGGAAATTGTCAGTGCCGCGCGCGATCCCGGTTCAAGAGCCAAAATAGCGGTACGTTCACATGATCAACGTATCGATCCTATCGGTACCTGTGTTGGTATGCGCGGTTCACGCGTTCAGGGTGTAACCAATGAGCTGGCAGGTGAAAGAGTTGATATCGTGTTGTGGTCTGAAGATCCGGCTACGGGCGTCATCAATGCGTTGGCTCCGGCCGAAGTGACCAGTATTGTGGTGGATGAAGACAAGCATAGTATGGACGTGATTGTTGAAGAAGAAAATCTGGCCCAGGCAATTGGTCGCGGAGGCCAGAACGTGCGCTTGGCCAGTGAGCTGACCGGTTGGGAAATTAACCTGATGACAGTCGAAGAGTCCAGCCAGAAAAATGAAATTGAATTTTCAAAGGTTCGCGATTTATTTATCGCCAAGCTCGATGTGGATGAAGACGTTGCAGATATCCTGGTGCGAGAAGGTTTTAACACGCTGGAAGAGGTGGCTTATGTGCCTCTCGAAGAAATGCTGGAGATCGAAGCGCTGGATGAAGAGACGGTTAATGAATTACGTAGCCGTGCGCGAAACGCCTTGCTCAATGCGGCCATTGTTAACGAAGAGCGGGTAGAGCACAGCATAGAAGACTTGCTTAAAATGAAAGGAGTCGATGAAAATATCGCCCGTGCATTGGCAAGTAAGGGTGTGGAAACGCAGGATCAGTTGGCCGATCTGGATGCGGATGAATTGATTGAGATAACTGGCATGGACGAAGAGCGGGCCAATCAGTTAATTATGGCAGCGCGTGCTCCGTGGTTTGCATAATCGATTTGCCAATTGTGCTTAACGGTTTGGGGATGCTTGTTGATAAGAATTCTAAGTAATTGGAATTAAGGGTTTAAGGGGTCGTAATGGGAAAAATGAATGTAGCGCAATTCGCCGCAGAACTGGGTTTGCCAGTTGAGTTGTTGCTGGAACAACTGCAAGCGGCTGGCGTCGCCAAACAGCAGGAAATTGACCCAGTATCTGAAAAAGATAAAGCAAAGCTATTAGAGCATTTGCGTACTGCGCATGGAAGCAATACAGGCAAAATTACACTGACTCGTCGCGAAACATCCTCTATTAAAAAAACAGACAGTACAGGTAAGGCACGTACCATACAGGTAGAAGTGCGCAAGAAAAGAGTTGTAGCGCCTCCAGCCGCGGTAGAGGCACCCGTAACGCAAAAAGAAAGTAAGCCGGTTGAAGTTCCTGTGGTTGTAGAAGAGATTGCGCCGGTTGTAGTTGTAGAGCCAGTAGCTGTAGAAAAATCTGTAGCCGTGAAGCCTGCGAAAAAGACCAACGCAGCTGAGGCAAGTGAAGAAAAATTAACGGCTAGGGAGATTGAGTCACGCAATCAGGCAGAATTAGCCGCGCGCCAAGCCGCCGAAGTGCAGGCCAAGCAAGAGCGCAGTAAACGCAAAGCCGCAACATTCCAGGTTGTTGAGCCGGTAGTTGAGGTTAAGCCAGTGGAAGCGCCCGTGCCGGAAAAAGCTACAAAAGAAAAGCTGGACGCCCCCAAAGCTAAAGCAGATTTGCAGGAAGGTACCTTGCACAGACCGGCACCGAAGCCTGGTGACAAAATTATTAAGCCCGCTGTCAAAAAAGTTGATAAGGAATTCGAAAAGGCAAGCCCCTGGGACCAGGCTGGTCATAAAAAGCGTACGCCCTCCAAGACGGTGGACTCGCGTGCAGGTATCAGCAACAGACTAGGAGGCCCCATACGTGCGCCTCGCCATGACAAACATAGCAAAGATGATTCGGCTGCACAGCATGCATTTACCTTGCCGACTGAAGCGATCGTGCAGGAAATTAGCGTGCCTGAAACCATATCTGTCGCCGATTTGGCACAAAAAATGTCTATTAAAGCCGCTGAGATTATCAAGGTTTTGATGAAGATGGGTTCCATGGTCACCATCAACCAGGTGCTTGATCAGGAAACGGCTATGATCCTGGTTGAAGAAATGGGACATATTGCCAAAGCAGCCAAGACCGATGATCCCGATGCATTTTTGGAAGATGCGGCAGACCATGTAGATCTCGTTCTGGAGCAACGTGCACCAGTCGTCACCGTGATGGGCCACGTTGATCATGGTAAGACTTCATTGCTGGATTACATACGCAGAACCCGTGTCGCCAGTGGCGAAGCCGGTGGTATTACCCAGCATATCGGCGCTTACCATGTGGAAACGCCGCGCGGCATGATTACTTTCCTGGATACTCCGGGTCACGAAGCATTTACCGCGATGCGTGCACGCGGCGCCAAGGTGACGGATATCGTTATTCTGGTGTGTGCAGCCGATGACGGTGTCATGCCACAAACCAAAGAAGCGATCAGTCATGCTAAAGCAGCCGGCGTTCCTATCGTTGTTGCCGTGACTAAAATTGACAAACCCGATGCCAACTCTGAAAAAGTGAGACAAGAGCTAGTCGCTGAAGGTGTTGTGCCCGAGGACTGGGGCGGTGATGCGATGTTTGTCGAAGTGTCCGCCAAGACAGGGCAGGGTATCGATACCCTGCTGGAAGGTATCCTGCTGCAAGCCGAAGTGCTTGAGTTGAAAGCACCCAAAGATGCGAATGCCAAAGGAATTGTAGTTGAAGCGCGTCTGGATAAAGGCCGTGGTCCCGTCGCAACAATGCTGGTGCAGTCCGGTACGCTCAAGCGTGGCGATGCGGTTTTGGTAGGATCGGTATTCGGGCGTGTGCGCGCGATGCTGGACGAGAATGGCAAAGCCATTGCCGAAGCCGGCCCATCCATACCGGTAGAAATACAGGGTTTGGCTGAGGTGCCTGTAGCGGGATCTGAGTTCGTTGTACTTTCAGATGAAAAGAAAGCGCGAGAAATTGCATTGTTCCGTCAGGGTAAATTCCGCGCGGTTAAGCTGGCCAAACAGCAGGCTGCCAAGCTTGAAAATATGTTTGATCAAATGGCAGAAGGTGAAGTACGTACCCTGTCATTAATTGTAAAAACCGATGTACAGGGTTCAGCCGAGGCGATAGCCCATGCACTGCAGAAACTATCTACCAATGAAGTCAAAGTTAATCTCATCCATGGTGGTGTAGGCGCAATCAGTGAGTCTGATATCAACCTGGCGCTGGCTTCCAAAGCCATCGTGATCGGTTTCAATACGCGTGCAGACGTTGCCGCGCGCAAATTGGCCGAAACCTTTGGTGTGGATTTACGCTATTACAACATCATCTATGAGATGGTTGATGAAATCAAAGCGGCCTTGTCCGGTATGTTACCGCCTGAAAGAAGAGAAAATATCACCGGTATGGTGGAAGTTCGTCAGGTATTCCATATTTCCAAGATCGGAACGGTTGCAGGTTGTTATGTCACTGAAGGTTTGATCAAACGCAGTTCTCAAGTTCGTGTCCTGCGTAACAATGTCGTGATACATACCGGCTCACTTGATTCACTTAAACGCTTCAAAGACGATGCGAAAGAGGTCAAGTCGAACTTTGAGTGCGGTTTGTCATTACAGGGTTATAACGATCTTGAAGTGGGCGATCAGCTGGAAGCGTTTGAAATTGTCGAAGTTGCACGCGCACTTTAATGCCAAAAGACTACGCCAGAACAGACCGTATTGCCGAGCAGATTCAGCGCGAATTGGCACAGATGATACGCCTGGAAGTTAAAGATCCCCGCGTACATATGGTTACCATAACCGGCGTTGAAGTGACACGGGATTATGCTCATGCCAAGGTTTTTTATACAACACTGGCTGGTGATAGCAAAGAGTTACAACAAGGATTGCAGCGGGTCTCGGGGTTTTTGCGCAGCAAATTGGCCAGCGCAATGAAGTTGCGTGTGACGCCCCAATTGAGCTTCACTTATGATGCTTCAATTGAGCATGGTTCGCATATGTCGCAATTGATAGATCGTGCTGTCGCCAGCGATCAATCAAAAAAAGACTGAGAATTATTGTATGGCGGGTAGTTGGCGTCCTTTAAACGGTGTCCTGTTATTTGATAAGCCACTCGAACTGAGTTCCAATGCGGCCCTGCAAAAGGTCAGACGTTTATTTCAGGCTGAAAAAGCTGGGCATACCGGCACCTTGGATCCGTTGGCAACCGGATTGTTACCAATATGTTTTGGTGAGGCGACAAAGTATTCATTTGGTCTGCTGGAAGCTGATAAAACTTACGCAGCCGAGATTAAATTGGGGCAAACAACGACAACCGGTGATGCAGAGGGCGACATCATTGCCACGTTGCCCGTTGCAGTTGATGGGACTCAAGTAGAAGCAGCGCTGCAAAAGTTGCGTGGTGAAATTAAGCAATTACCGCCTATGTACAGTGCCTTAAAGCATCAAGGCAAACCGTTGTATGAGTATATTCGCAAGGGTGAAACAATCGAACGCGAATTGCGTACTGTTGTGATACACGAGCTGTTTAATACGTATTTTTCCGCGGATCGATTGCACATCGAAGTGCGTTGCAGCAAAGGTACTTATGTACGTACGCTGGCTGAAGATATCGGGAATTTATTAGGTTGTGGTGCGCATCTGACAGGTTTGCGCCGTACCAGGATCGCAAAATTCAGTCTGGAGAATGCATATACATTGTCTCAGTTGGAAGCAATGAGCAGCGCAGAACGTGATGCCTGTTTATTGCCGCTGGATTGTATGTTGCTGGACGTGCCGCGGCTTGATCTGGATAGTGTACAAATAGGTCGGCTGGCGCAGGGTCAGCGTTTGGGTATGGATCTGGCCTATCCTGATGGCAAGTTGCGTTTGTATCTGGATGATGAGTTTGTTGGATTAGCAGATCTATTGGGACGACGAGTATCTCCCAGCCGGCTCATATCCAGCATAGCCAAAAAAGCAGCACAGCGTGCGGGCAACCCGCCATCACCGGAAAATGAGCAAGATATGTAGTAACAAAGTATTTTTTGATATTTGATGGCGAAATCTACAGGTATAGCTCAATTAAAACCTGTAAATGAGCTGTATTACTTGAGCAACCACCGCATTCAAGAGTAAAATGCGGGACTTTTTATTGGAGGTAACACAATGTCTATTACGTCAGCGCAACGGTCACAAATTGTGACTGATTATCAACGAGCCAAGGGTGACACCGGCTCCCCTGAAGTTCAAGTAGCTTTGATGACAGCGCGCATCAACTATCTGACAGGTCACTTTAAAGAACACGTTAAGGATCACCACTCACGCCGTGGGCTGTTGCGTCTGGTGAGCCGCCGCCGCAAGCTGCTGGATTACCTGAAAAGCAAAGACGATGCCGCTTATCGTAAATTGATTGAGCGCCTCGAATTGCGCAAGTAACAGTATCAAATAGCGGGTCGCGAGAGCGGCCCGTTTCACTTATACCACTGCATTGCCGCTTACGCGACGTGTCACGCATACAAAGAGGTCTATCTTGAGTCATTATAAAAAAACGATTAGCTACGGCAAACATCAACTGACAATTGAAACCGGGGAAATTGCCCGCCAAGCCAATGCAGCGGTCATGGTTAGTCTGGGTGATACCGTGGTGTTGGTGACGGTAGTAGGCAGTAAAGAGGTATCGCCAGAGCTGGATTTTTTTGCGTTGACGGTTGATTATCAGGAACGTACTTACGCTGCGGGCAAGATTCCAGGCGGCTTTTTCCGTCGTGAAGGCAAGGGCAGTGAAAAGGAGATTTTGACATCGCGCCTGATAGACAGACCATTGCGTCCGCTGTTTCCGGAAGGCTTTTACAACGAAGTGCAAATCATTGCTACTGTGTTGTCTTCGGACAGTCAGATTGATGCCGACATTCCTTCCATGATAGGCGCTTCCGCAGCGGTGATGCTGTCCGGCATTCCTTTCGACGGCCCGATCGGCGCCGCACGCGTTGGCTATATCAATGGCGAGTATGTGTTGAATCCAAGCGCGGATGAAATGAAAGTAACGCAGATGGATTTGGTTGTTGCCGGTACAGAGCAGGCCGTGTTGATGGTTGAGTCAGAGGCCAAGGAGCTGTCTGAAGAGATTATGCTCGGTGCAGTGGTGTACGGTCATGAACAAATGCAGGCTGTTATTCAGGCGATCAATGAAATGGCCGACGCAGTAGGCCAGGATGCGTGGGAGTGGGAACCTTCTGCCACGAATGAAGTGCTGGTGGGCAAGGTCGCCGAATTGGCAGAAAGTGACTTGAAAGCGGCTTATTTAGTGCGCGAGAAACAGGCGCGTACTTCGCAATTAAAATCCATACATGCGCGAGTCATTAAAGAACTGAGCAGTGATGGCTTGGTTGAAAAAAATTATATCTACAACTTGATCCAGGCGCTTGAATCCAAAATCGTGCGTGGGCAAATTCTGAATTCCGAGCCGCGTATTGATGGTCGTGATACACGCACTGTGCGCCCTATCACCATTCGTACTGGTGTATTGCCACGTACCCATGGCTCGGCCTTGTTTACCCGTGGCGAAACGCAGGCGCTGGTTGTGGCGACCGTGGGCAGTTCGCGTGATGTGCAAAAGATCGATGCCTTGCAGGGCGAGTATACCGACCGCTTTATGCTGCATTACAATTTCCCGCCCTATGCCACCGGTGAAATGGGCCGTGTGGGTTCTCCCAAACGCCGTGAAATCGGCCATGGTCGTTTGGCCAAGCGCGCGCTGGTAGCCGTGTTACCAAATGAACACGAATTTAACAACGCGATGCGCGTTGTTTCTGAAATTACCGAATCTAACGGCTCCAGCTCAATGGCTTCGGTATGTGGCGGCTGTCTGGCATTGATGGATGCGGGTGTTAATATAAAAACGCATGTTGCCGGTATCGCAATGGGCCTGATCAAGGAAGGTAATCGTTTTGCTGTACTGACCGACATTCTGGGTGATGAAGATCACCTCGGTGATATGGACTTTAAAGTGGCCGGTTCGGAGCAGGGTATTACCGCTTTGCAGATGGACATCAAGATCAACGGCATTACCAGCGAAATCATGAAGGTTGCGTTGAGCCAGGCGCGCGAAGGTCGCATGCACATTCTGGGCATCATGAAACAAGCGATGCCTGGCGTACGCACCGAGCTTTCGGCCCATGCACCGCGTATGCTTAAGATGAAGATTAACCCGGAAAAAGTACGCGATGTCATCGGCAAGGGTGGTTCGGTTATTCGTGCGCTGACAGAGGAAACCGGTACGCATATTGATATCGATAATGACGGTAATATTTCAATTTCTTGCACCAGTGTTGAAGCGGGCGAGATAACCAAAAAGCGTATTGAAGAAATCGTGGCTGAAGTTGAAGTGGGCAAGGTATACGAAGGCCCGGTAATCAAACTGCTGGATTTCGGTGCGATAGTCAACATCATGCCGGGTAAAGATGGCTTGCTGCATATCTCGCAAATTTCAGTGGAGCGTATTAATGCAGTGTCTGATTTCCTTAAAGAAGGCCAGATTGTTAAGGTTAAAGTGCTGGAAATGGATGACAAAGGGCGTATGCGTTTAAGCATGAAAGCCTTGTTGCCACAGCCTGAAGCAGAAGTGACGGCAACGGTTGCCGAGGTGCAGCAACCCGATATGCCACCTGTTTAAGCGTAGCCGCCATGTTGTTTTAAAGAACCCCGCAGAGCGGGGTTTTTTATTATCTGTAATGGCTTCCGAATGCGTTAAAATTTAACAACTAACCATGAACTTTCGATACGGATATTTTGAACACCACGCCCTTTGATCCCAAAGCCTTTGTTGCAACCTTGCCACTGTTGCCGGGCGTATATCGCATGCTTGATGATACGGGACAGGTGTTGTATGTGGGCAAAGCTGCACAGCTAAAGAAGCGCGTGAGTTCGTATTTTCAAAAAACCAATATCTCGCCGCGTATTCGCCTGATGATTTCACATATCGCGAATATTGAAGTCACGATTACCAGCACAGAAGCAGAAGCATTGCTGCTGGAAAACAACCTGATCAAGAGCTTAAAGCCACGCTACAACATCTTATTTCGGGATGACAAGTCATATCCCTATATCGTGCTGACTGGCGAAGCGTTTCCACGTTTGGCCTACTATCGCGGCACGGCGGTCAAACAGCATCAAAATTTTGGCCCTTATCCCAATTCTTTTGCAGCCAAGGAAAGTATCGCACTGCTGCAAAAAATTTTTCGTCTGCGTACCTGCGAAGGCAGTGTCTTTAATAACCGAACCCGGCCATGTTTGCAACATCAGATCCAGCGCTGTACTGCACCCTGTGTCGGTTTGATCAGCACGGAAGATTACGCAACCGATGTACGCAATGCCTCGCTGTTGTTATTGGGCAAGCAGGATGAGGTGGAAAACAGATTGCGTGCTGCGATGGAAGAAGCCGCTGACGATCAGCATTATGAGCATGCGGCTGCCCTGCGTGACCAGTTGCATGCGTTACACACGGTACAGCAAAAACAGTTTATGGAAAGCGGACGCGCAACCGATGCCGATATCGTTGCGGTGGTTGAGCTGGAGGGCGTTGTATGTGTCAACCTGTCCATGGTGCGGGGTGGACGCCACCTTGGCGATAAACACCTCTTTCCGCAGAATGCTGATCAGCAAAATGTAAGTGAGGTAATGGAAGCATTTCTGGCGCAGCACTATCTAAACAGTGCAGTGCCGTCATTTATCTTGACCAATCTGGAAGTAGCCAATGAAGCACTGGAAACATTATTGAGTGATCAGGCGGGACGCAAGGTGCAAATACGCAGCAGTGTGGCAGGCGAACGGCGACAGTGGCTGGATATGGCGGTGAACAATGCATTGCAGGCGTTACGCCAGAGGGCAGGTATGCAAGCTGGTCAATTGTTGCGCCTGGAAACCTTGCGTTCGGCGTTGGCACAGCCGGAGTTATCACGCATTGAGTGTTTTGATATCAGCCATACTATGGGCGAAGCGACGGTTGCATCCTGTGTGGTATATGATAATTTGAATATACGACCCACCGAATACCGCCGCTATAACATCAAGGACATTACCCCGGGTGATGACTATGCCGCGATGCGCCAGGCTTTAAACCGGCGCTACCTGAAATTGCAGCAGGGTGAAGGAAAGCGCCCTGATCTGATTTTAATCGACGGCGGAGCAGGACAGCTCGGCGTGGCTATAGCGGTTATGGCAGAACTGGGGATTACCGATATTCAGCTGATGGGTGTCGCCAAAGGCGTTGAGCGCAAGCCGGGATTGGAACAATTGTTGTTACCGCAACAGGAAAAGCCGTTACAATTATCGCCTGATAGCCCGGCATTACACCTTATTCAGCAGGTGCGAGACGAAGCACATCGCTTTGCCATTAGTGGGCATCGTGCCAAGCGGGGTAAAACGCGAACTACATCGACGCTGGAAGAGATTAGCGGTGTGGGTGAAAAACGCCGTCGAAACTTGTTGTCTCGTTTTGGTGGTTTGAAAGGCGTACTACAGGCAAGTGTTGCAGAGCTGGCGCAGGTAGAGGGTATCAGCCAGGAAATGGCAGAAAAGATTTATCAACAGCTTCATTAAAAAATAAACGTTACCACAGTAAACATGCCATTAAATATACCCATTTTATTAACCTGGTTCAGGATTGTAATGATTCCTGTGTTTATTGGGATTTTTTATTTTTCAGACGACACCATCAGTTTGCATCATAAACATTTGGTAAGCAGCCTGCTTTTTGCCTTTGCTGCGATTACTGATTGGCTCGATGGCTATCTGGCGCGTTCTCTAAACCAGACATCGGCTTTTGGTGCCTTTCTCGATCCGGTAGCAGATAAACTCATGGTGGCAGCCGCGCTGATCGTTTTGGTGAATTTGACCTATGTAGGCGCCCTGGTGGCTTTTATCATCATCGGTCGTGAAATTGCCATTTCAGCCCTGCGCGAATGGATGGCGCAGCTGGGCAGTAGCAAAAGCATAGCCGTATCCATGTTGGGGAAAATCAAAACCACCTTCCAGATGATCGCTATTTTATTGTTGCTATATCATGAGCCCATCCTTGGATTTCCCGTCCATGAAGTTGGGACCTTGCTGATCTACATCGCTGCAATCCTCACGCTTTGGTCTATGGTTTATTACCTGATGCTGGCAATGCCGCAGATCGCAAAAAAATCTCGCGAGTAGAATTGATTTTTTAGGCTTAGATAGGTATAGTGGCGGGCTTCGGGGTGTAGCGTAGCCTGGTAGCGCGCCTGCTTTGGGAGCAGGATGTCGGGAGTTCGAATCTCTCCACCCCGACCAGGTTTTAGTAGTAGTAGTATTGGTTTCCCAAGGAATTGTGCCCGTAGCTCAACCGGATAGAGCACCAGCCTTCTAAGCTGGGGGTTGCTGGTTCGATTCCAGTCGGGCACACCAAGTATCAAGGTTTGACCGTTCAATGGTGGTCGTAGCTCAGCTGGTAGAGCCCTGGATTGTGATTCCAGTTGTCGTGGGTTCGAGCCCCATCGATCACCCCATATTAAAACACGATAATTCAATAGATTAGCGTGTTATATCTCCTTAGAGTAACTTCAGTTTATCTCATTTTACCTCCATTATTTCACTTTTAGTGTCTCAGATTTGTCTCGGCTAATACTGTCGACTAATAATCGCATGCTCGCTCGTTTGTCATAATTTCGTAAAATTTCGCAATCCTAAATAGGTGGAACCTTTACGGTAGGTAAGCGTCCATCCGCCCCACCTATCAAGCTGATGGAATTTGTGCAGTTTGCTTGATCGGCAACAGCTCATCAATTCTTCGCATGCGCCACACGGGAAGTTTTTCCAGCGTATCTTTCAGCCAGGCAGCCGGTTCGATACCATTGAGCTTCGC
>JANXWX010000021.1 GCA_025350915.1 Nitrosomonadales bacterium | reverse complement strand
TGCATATTCTGGGGCAACGTGAACACCTGTTCTGGGCGAATGTGAACAGTGATTCTGAAGGAACGTGAACACCGATTCTGCTCGAACGTGAACACTTTTAGCCATTCACCAGAATGGGTGTTCATGATGCCCCAGAATATGCAGATGTCGTAACAACGATTTCGAAGGGTAGTGCCATAGGGTTTGCCCTTCCTATGGTTGGAGGAAAATTCAAAGTGGTGAGATTTAGTCTAATCGGTGCTTTAGCTGCCACAGGAAAGGCGGCATCTGAATTTGACCGCATAAGAAAGATCCCAACTTCACATACATATCGAGATACGACGATGTGAAGAACGCTGCGAAGATTTGCGGCCAATAGCAAGTGATAGTTGAGTTGAACAAATGAGCCGGAGTAATCCGGCTCTTTGCTTTTGTTTGAACCTCTCAGCCAGATACACCAGTTCGTGCTGTCGTTTTTATGGAAATCGTTAAAAGTTTCTCATCAATAGCCATCTCGTAAGCGACGGTTTGTAGCCAACACTCCCTGAACGCATCTCGTCCATGCCGTCGGTACGCATCCGTCGTGCCAGGACATTAGCTTTGTCCCACCTGAGTTTTAGTCTTCGCTTTATTCGTGCCGTCGTTTTCATGGGAATCCCATGTGAAGCTTTCTGAACAATACCTTACCACGCCTTACCCTTGATATCAGCATTTTGGCCCCAATTTACCAGCCATTGAATAGGACAAGGAATTCGAATGGATCAGATACTGGAATACTTAAAAAAGCATGGTGAGCGCCTTGATGAAGAGATTGCTAAAGGTGCTGGCTTGCCACTGTCTGAGACACGGCTTTACCTGGCTGAATTGGAGTCTAGCGGCAAGGTAGTTACCTATCACTCGACTAGATTTCTTGAGGGACAGAAAATCGATGGCATCCATTGCCGTTTGTCTGGGATTACTCCGAAAGCAGCGCCAGGAAGGAAAGCGAAAGCGTCACAAATCAACTAATATTCAAGCTGCAAGCAACTTGTAGCTGAGCTGTCGCCAGTAACACAATTCAAGGGCCGGTGTTACGACCTGCCTACGTGAGTGCCAATGTTTGTTGACGCTACACCGTAACACCAATAACACTAAAATATATATCAATCCCGCTAGGAACTGAGTTCATGAACAAGGCTCATGTTTTGCATTTACTTGTCCCCTCTTCGCCAAGTTTTCAGATCTTCATTTTTTCCGGTGTTACTGGTGTTACTAGTGTTACTCGAATTCTTTCCCAACAAACATTGACATTCTTGCGTAACACCCAGGTAACACCGGCCAAGCTATTCGGCCAGTCCGGTGTAGTGCCAATATCTACTACTGTTCCTGCATGAGGGCAGCCTTGAGCACATAGACACGCATACGTCCGATGCCAGGTACGAGTTTACTGACTGAAGACTTGCCAGCACTGTCGATTTCCAAGTATCCCTTGTCCCTTAATACACGGGTAACCGGCTTGGGATCAAACCCATGGCAAACCTCTTTCTGGTACATCTCTGGCAACACCCAATACTCAATTGATCCATCGTCCAGTACACGCCTGAACCCAGCCCTATTAATGGTTCGCTGGCCAATATTATTTTCTTCGATCCCAGATGGCAGCATCAGAGTAAATCTTGATTCACCATTGCGTTCGATGAATTCACGGACTTGAGCCAATGCACGAATCTCTTCAGAAGCGGTATTGTCACCACGGGATTCAAGCCAAGACAAATAACATTGACTGACTCCCCAAGTTGCATGACCAGCATCCCAAGGCAAAATGCCATTCTGAATACAATATTCTCCCACCCCAGCAACAGCACCAAATCTTGAGGCAGCTCTTGTTACTTGGCCATGAGCATCATTAGAAACATATTGCCGGACAAATTTATCCTGCTCGTTACGGATAAATATAACTGCACGTTCACGTTCACCGGGTTCTGTCAGACGTGTAAGCAGGGCATCAGCCGGAGAGCCATAGTAGGTCTCTGAAAGGGTCTGCAAGCTATCTGCAAATACCGCAGCACTTGATGCACCATGAATATTTTCGAACACGCCATAACCGGCATGGGCATCGGCAGGGATATCCAGCATCCTGACTTCCTGGCCTGCCTTGATGCGGCCCCCGCCAGCAGCAACGTGATCGGCCAATCCAATCTCACCGGTCGATATGAACAGCAAGCGCCAAGTGGAGGTTTCCTTGGCATCACCGTTCACATTGGATCTGGCCTTGGTTTGCCCATTACCCAGCGTGTAGGCAATGTCGCCGGCTTCCTCGGGGGCAACCTGTCCCAGTTCATCGAGCAATAGCACGGTATCGTTATGCTCTCTGGCGAGGGACTCGACGGCATTACCCGTGGCACGCCATATTCTGACCATTGCCTTGCTCCCAAATATACTGGCTGCAACTGACAAGGATTTCGTCTTTCCCGTGCTGCTCTGGCCACGGAAATGGAAGCCGCCGTTTTCAAGTTTAAGTGCATCGAGCAACGGGCCGGTCAGGGAGACGCAAACGGCGAGGATGATCCTGGAATTACCGACACACTTGGCACCAATGTTTACTTGCCAGTCAGACAATGTGCCGCTGATGGCATAAGGGGAAACCTTGCGGGCATTAGTTGTTTGCAGAATCACCCGCTCGACGCTTTTCCCATAGCTCTTGGAGGGCAAAACAAAGACTTCACCGTGCCAGCCAATCGAGTTGACACAGAGTGCTCGTTCCGAAGGGTTGGCCGCAGTGAAATACTCAGGCAGCTTGCTAATCCCTGCCGGATAGATGTCTGCGCCTCGTGACAACAGTACCTGGCGATACTCGTCCTTCCCGGCCAGCATTTCCTTGGGCATGGCCCATTCATGCCTGTTCCCGTCCCGGTCATGGAAAGTGAGCAGCAATCCCCAGTTCTTGTTATGTGCATCCCGGGTCAGGGCTTCCACCTCGATACAGGAAGAGATCAAGTGCTGGTATTCCTCACCGTCCTTGTATTTGACTTCATAGACGCCGTCCTCTTTCACCTGGAAGCTGCCGACCTGTTTTATTTCGAACGTAAACTGGACGGGACGGACAAGCTTCCAGAACACTTCGCAATATAGATGTGAATTCCAGCCTTCTGCCAGGGCATCCGAAGCGTTGTATCCGGGGCGCAGAGCTTCCAATCTGGGCTTGAGGTCAAACATGCTGCCCTTAATTGCGTTCGGGTCGGGCTTGTCCAGCAACCACTCCGGCAGATACATTAATGGCTTCAGCTTGAATACGGTTGCCTTCCTGTCCAGCTTGAACAACGCTGTGGTGACAAGCTTGGCATCTTCCTGGTCTGCCCAAATGAATACTGACCTTCCCTTGAGCGATGAGAAATCGACCTTGCTTATGTCAGCCCCACTCCTCGTGGAAACACTGACGTAGCCAGGCAACAGGAACCTTGCTGCATACCCGGCTTGTTCGCCTATAGACAAGAGCACAGGGTCGCCAGGATTCTGCCGTAGCAAATCCAGGCCGAATAGCGAAGTGGGATCCTCCTGACAGTCTGATTTGCGGGAGGAAGCCGGTTGCTGATTGTTATCCAGCCATCCCTTCAGTGCCCAGGCAGATTCCATGATCGAGCAGCCGTTGATGTGGGCCACATAGCTGATAACTCCATGGCCAATCTTTGCCAAGACATTGCTTTTTTCCGTGTCGAAAAACCAAGCGGCGGTAACCAGGTTGATCTTGTACCGCCCGAGATCGGCGTAGCTCAATCCGACGTACTCGTTTCCTCGCCTTTCCCCTTCGAATATGAACGTGTCGCATAGCTCCAGAAAACGATTCAGGGCGCTGGACTCGATCTCAACCAGGTCAAGCCTAATCTTTGGATCTGGGAGCGGATAACATGGGTACTTCGAATGATATTCGTCCAGATATTCCTTCAGAATCGCGGCTGCTTCAAGGGGTGTGTAACCATCCATGTGTCCCATGAGGGCGATGATCCCCACCCCGCTTGCACCCTCGCCATGGTCAACCCATGCTCCCGTTACCAGGTCGACTTCCAGCTTTTCGTCCGGCTTCTTCCCATACGGGCTGGGACAAGCGAATGTGTCGTCCTGGTAATAGGATGGATCAAGCAGCCCAAGCTTTTCGAATATGTGATTGGGATGCTGCAGGGCATAGGCGTTGATTAAGTCGAAGTCTTGGGCGGTGAGACCTGCCGGATCTGGCGATGGATATTCTACTGATTGTGCTGCTGGTGCTGCGGGTGAAACGACTTCTTCCTGCGATAAGTTAAAATACGTATGTTCCATAGTAAATTGTCCTTCTGCTGCCACTTGCGAGGTGGCTGTACTACTTAAAACCGGCTGAGAACCTACTCGGTCGGTTTTTACTTCAATGTCTGTTGCGTTTTAATCGATGTCCTGTTCTCCTTTCGGTCCATGTTGCCGGTAGTCGTACACCGGTAAATCGGTTGTCAAAATCTTGTTGCTCATACCTTTATTTTAGGTGGCAATTTTGAGGTTGAAGAAAAAATCACCAATAAATTCTTGGGCAATGAAAAGGGCGACTCCGAAGAGACGCCCTCTTTCCCAACTAATTAAATTATTTTTTGAAATTTTGTTAGGATAGTTTTGCCAGCGCCCTCATAACGCTTGCCAAGACTTCCGGAACGGAATCAATCACCAGCTCGCCCCTGCCAGACTTGAAATGAAACAGGCCGTCTTCGTACGAGCACTTCACCACATCCGCAAATGTCGCTGTCATGCCAGACGAGTAATCGGCGGATGAACTGTCTGTTAGATCAAAGGGCACGATTCCAATCAAGCCGGCATCCACAAAGAACCCGCCGTCAGGAACCTGAGCCTTTGGCAGGGTGCTCTTCAATGCTTGATAACAACCATCGCCAGTTTCAGTGTGTTGATACCAGCAGAGCGGTCCTTCCTTCTTGACTTCATGGGGGTACTCAGCATTCTTTGCATCCTCGTCCAGTTCAATCTTTTCGCAGAAGTCACCCCACCGCGATTCCATCACATAGCTCAAATCACCAATCCAGTATTTGCCGGGCGGCAAGGTCGTTGGACTTTCGCTCGTGATGCTGAAGCTGCTGGCAGCTTTGCGGTGGGTCGAGTTGGCCGTCGTCGCAGACAACGGTATTTCCTTTTTGTCTTTCATTTACATCTCCATATTCTGGGCGCTTGAGCCGATAGCTGGTCTTCAGCGAAAAGGCGCAACCGTCCCTGGCACAATGCCATGGTTGATTTAAAACACCTGTTGAAGTTGCTCCAACTGCGGGGTGCTAGCAACGGTCACCTGACCATCGCCGGTGCTCAGGCGGAATGCCTGATGCGGATTTCGAATTAGTTGCTCCGGGACTGCCTGGAGCAATCGCCTGGTGATAGAGTAGCTCAATCAGCAGGAATGCAAGTATCCACTCGGGATAAATGCACTTTTGTTATCAAATAAGCCATTGATTAAAATAACTTACTGAAGCAATATTATATCACAAATAACATCATTTTTATAACGGAAATTAAAATTTTTGGAGGCATCCCCAAGAGAGCAGACACCACATCGAAGTCAGTATAGATCGTAACAGCCTAATTTATGATATTGAATACCTGGGTGGCCCGCTCAGGATTCAAATTTAATCTTATTTTTATTTGCTGTTTGCCGCCCCTTTCTGATTCGCTGATTCTGCCGATTTCTTAGCGTAGTATCTTCAAAATCAATAAATGATATCAATGCATACTTGAAAACCAGAGCCTCGTTATTGTCCTCCGGTATATCAATTTCCCCACTGTCCAGCTTCGACAGAATTTCCGGGAAAACCTTGTGTTGAATTCAGTTCCAACATTAGCTGGATACCCAGTTTGGGTTACTGATTTGAGTGAAAAGGTAGCGTCCATTATTAAATCCCCAAATTCTTTGGTAGAGCTGGATTCATCCGGTGGTCGATATACAACCTCGGCTCATCAGGGCGGACCTGTGGTAGTGCTTTATCCGTTACAGTGTTACAAACCAATATCGGCGGTGCTTCCGGTGCAACAGATGGAGGTTGTGCCTCCGTCGAACTCTTTTCATCTGTTGCAGCAAAACCTCCGTGTTTATTGGCTTCCGGCGAAGGTAACGGTTGTAACGGCAAACTCGGCTGGCTGGGCAGATAACGGTCAAACGCATCCGAGAACTGCGCCAACTTAAAGCCCCGGGCGGGATTGTCGCAACGGTTCAACCTCATGAGCTGGGACTTGATGCCATATACCCCCAACAGACTGGCGAGCTGCCTTGCCGTGATCTGCTGCCTCCCGTTATAGGTCGCCCAGGCGTTTTCATCATCCTCGCAAAGTGCCATGATCAAACGGGCCGTGCTGATCCTGTCCAGCTTCACGCTCAGGAAAACCTGCTTGATATCAGCCAGCAGTCTGCTACCCGAGTTTGCCGTACTTTCATTTGTACCAGACAGCGCCAAGGCCGCCGCTGTTGCACGGTCCAACCACTCCTCGCCAGCACACTCGGCGATAGCCAGCAAGGGCTCCCAATTGTCTTGATCGCGGTCGCTCAGTGCATCGGGTAAGGCGGGTTTTGCCTCTCTGACCTGTGCCGAGTAATCCTGTGCGAAGCGTGCCAGCTTTGCGGTGATGCCTGCAAATGATGAACTATCCGCGTGACGCAACCTGCTGACCGATTCATGCGGCAACTTGCGGCGAAGTTTGAACTCTATCCCCCGGCTCATGGTCGCTTCCGGCAGGTGTTTCTCCAGGGTAATCCCGGCAATCGCTTTTGCGCTGTATACCGAAAAAGCACGCGGCACAATGCGGCCGTTCACGGACTCAGTCCGCATAACAATGCCACCAGGCTGATAACCTGCATTCACCATGCCGTGCAGCTCTTTATTGGCACGAAAGAATGTGTCCGCCTCGTCTATCAAGACCGTTGGCTTCCATTTCTCCACGGATCTGAATATTGCGGATGCCGATGAGCCGGATGTGAACATCGGCCTGCAGGATAGCTTCTCCAGCACCTCCAGAAACCGTGTTTTGCCGCAACCTTTTTCAGGCGAGTTTATGATAGCCAGCGGCGCATAATTCACGTCATTGATCAGCCATGTCATCACAACCCACAATGCCGCCGCTATCGCTTGATGCTCGTCCTGCACGATATGTTTGCTGATGATGGCTATAACCTCTCTCAGCAATTCTGCCGGGTCAACTGGTTCTGTATGTGGTTTGACTTCAGGAAACAGCAAGCTGCCGGCTTCGCCTTGAACTGCTCTGGCTGCCTTCACAAGTGAATCGAGAGTTGACAGACGAATCCCCAACGAATTCGCCATTTCTTGACGCTTCTTGTCATATTCCAGGGAATCGAGTGATGCTAGCAACTGCACAATCCCCTCTGCTGACTGCTGCGTGGAGTCACCAGCCTTTGAGGAGGAGTCGATTAACGGGACAGCGTCACCCGATGCAGTCGAAGTGCAAGAATCAGCTTCTTCGAACTCGTCAGCGGCTGTATCTCTTATCGCTGGGTCAGCCAATATTGCACCTGGGCAAGTAACATATGCCTGCACCGGCAAGGCCTTGCTTTCGTTGCTTAGCAGTTCAACACCGAGCTCTGCGTTGTGGATGCTGGCCTGATCTGAGCTTTGGTTTTGCATAGCCGGTTTCTCGGCATTCAAAGAGGCGTTCATTGGGCACCCCCGACACGATTGCGGTTGACGAAGGCGACCAGATCGGTGACCAAATACATCACTCTTCTACCGATTTTGATCAACGGCAAGTCGTAGCGCTTCGTGCAGGACCATACTGCGAGGGTCTGCGGCTTGACGCCGAGAAATTCGGCTGCTGCTTTTCTGTTCAACATTTGTGATTCAATATCTGCGATCTTATTCATAATTAAATACCTTTTTAAACAAGGTACTTGAGTGAGCCAAACCAAAGCAAAAGCCCCGGAAAAGCGGACACACAAGACCAATCCTGAACACGAGGTTCAAAAATTGTCTGTGCAACCACTTCATTCCGGGGCTATAAACCTCAGTCCATGAATCGCCAAACACTAAACTGCAACAACAATTGCCACCGACAAGAATCTGTCAGTAAAACGATTCTAACAATACCGACCAAAAATTGGCAAGTAAAATTTACAACTATTTTTTGGCCACTGACAAGCATCAGTCACCGCAAACACAACTGGGGTTTGTTTTTGCGATTTCAAGGATGGAGCATGAATTAATTTTTAAAAAAATTGTTGTATTGGAATGGATGAAGATTACCCTAGGTTCATCTAGAGCGTAACCCCAGCGTAACCCCAACTAAGAATAGAAAAAGGCCTGCATCGCTGCAAGCCTTTATTTTATTGGTGGCCCGGGGCGGAATCGAACCACCGACACAAGGATTTTCAATCCTCTGCTCTACCGACTGAGCTACCAGGCCATTTACTGCAAACTTCTAGTCAACCAAGCCCAATGAATTGAACAAGTTCAGCCAACTCAGGAAG
>JANXWX010000006.1 GCA_025350915.1 Nitrosomonadales bacterium | reverse complement strand
AGCCATCTTGAATTATCAGGTGTCGAGGGTGCGATAAAAACACTCAATCTGCTCACCGGAAAAATTCTCTCGGTATTCGATAAAGGTGAAAAGAAAATCATTGTGCCAACTGCGACAATGGGCATACGCGGCACCGCAATCCATGCCGAAGCCGACCCGGTGCGCTCGTATCTTTGTACTTGCTATGGCATGGTCGTTATTCAATCAAAGAGTAATCCCGAAGTTAAGGAAACAGTGGTGACCAAAAAGCACGATGCACCACGTTATATTTATGCGTCGGGAGAACAATTAATCGTCAAAGCACCGGTGATCAATCACACCGATGATGAGCTGTATATGCTGGAGGCGCTGGTGGGAAGAATGCCGGCGTTTTTTAGCCCGACGGGGAATAATATGAGTGGTTATTGAATTTTGGTGAACGAAAATACAGGTGTTTTAAACAAGAGCTAAAACGATTTTTACGTTTTGCGGCAGAAAAACGGTCAAATTGATTGTACGTCCAAAGAATATTAAGTGTATTTTTTGGGGACAGAAAGGCAGTATTTCCCAGCGTTGTGTGGGCTTTTAAAGCACTTTTTCATCATGAAATACTAATGAAGTTTCAGGGGATTTTATGGATGGACGGTATCTCCAAACTATATTCAGTATGCATGAATGATAAAATGGCCGGTCGCTTGGTCATTTTTGTTTATATTTTTAATGTTAATCAGTTGTTTACAGGTAAATCTAGATGAAGTTTATATTAAGATATTTTTTCAGGACTATTCGTATTCTACTGATTCCCTTTATGCACTTGTATGAGTTTGTGACGACACCCAAAGGTATGGTTCGAGATATTGATGCGCAGCAGGAAGTAGATCGGCAATGTCTTAATCTGGCGCTTTATCAGTTTCAGACTTGCCCCTTCTGTATCAAGGTAAGGCGTGAGATAAACCGATTGTCGTTACCGATTGAATTGCGCGATGCCCAAAAAAATGTGCAGAACCGCGCAGAATTATTGCAGGGTGGGGGACAGGTTAAAGTTCCCTGTTTGCAAATCAGGGATGAAAAGGGAAATGTTCAGTGGCTGTATGAGTCAACAGCAATTAATCAATATCTGCATCAACGTTTTGCTGTTTAATTAAGCTTGATTGATCAAGCCTGCTGGCGCAAAGCCGCACGCCGGCCTCGTTTAACATTCACCCCAAATAAAATAAGTAACCCCGCCACGAAATAACTGCCTGTGATCAGAATGGCCAGTCGATGGTCACCCTGTGTAACCCAGCTCACCATGCCGTAGGTAATGGGCCCGAGTATGGATGAGAGTTTGACGGCCATGCCCCAGAGCCCAAAAAATTCAGCGCGGCGCGTTGGGGGGCTCAGCAACCCGACTAGTGCCCTGCCGGCAGATTGGCTGGAGCCCATGCAGATGCCTGCCAGGTTGGCGGCAAGCCAGAACGTGCCGGGGCCTTCTGCAGACCATGCCATTAACACCATTACTATCCAGCCCAGCAGTGTCAGTGCAATGGTGGGGATGTGGCCAATACGATCCTGCAAGTGGCCAAAAAGAAACGCACCTATCGCAGCGGTGATGTTGACAACAAAAATAAGCATGATGGTTTGTTGCGTGGTGAAGTGCATGGCTTGTTGCGCATAGATGGCGGCAAGTGTAATAACCGCCTGTATGCCGGCCTGGTAAAAAATAGTGCAGATTAAAAAACGCCGAAGGTCCCGGTATTGGGCAGCGTGACGTAGTGTTTGTCCCAGCCGCACAAATGATTCCTGCAAAGGGTTTTTCCCCAGCAGATGCGGCTGCGGGATGGCGCGTTCCTTAAGAAATATAAAGGTAGGTAAGCTGGCGAGTGCAAACAGAAACGCAACGATCAGCATCGTAACCGGCACAAAGTCTGTCGCTTCCTGCCCCTTACTTTGTGCCCAGGTTACATAAGCAAGACATGCTCCCAGACTGACCAGCCCGCCGATATAGCCGAGGCTCCAGCCCCAGCCGGATACGCGACCCAGCGCGCGGCCTTTGGCGAGTTCGGGTAAAAAGGCCGCGATCAGGTTTTCACCGCTGCCATAGAAAAAATTAGACAAAACAATAAGCGGTATGGCCAGCCACAGGTTGCCGGGCGTGGCAAAAAACAGCAGAGCGGTAAAGACAACACAACCTGCAGTGGTCAGGACAAGTAGTTTCTTTTTTGCAGCATAGACGTCGGCATACGCGCCGATTAACGGTGCAATAAACATGATGAGCGCATACGAAATTGCCAGCGCCAGTGTCCAGGCGAAGGTCGCCCAGGGTGCATTCCCGGCGATAACAGCAACAAAATATGCATTGAAGATGGCGGTGATGACGACTGTGGTATAGCCTGAGTTGGCAAAGTCATACATGGCCCATGCCCATACTTCACGAGGTTTTACATTTTCAGCCAGCGATGTTTGCATAGTTTGGAAGTAGTGTAAGGGAATGACGTTATTGTTGTCGATCGACAGGGCAAAAGTAAAGCGGGCTGGATGAATAAATGCCATGGTAAGTATTGGATCATTCGGTCGCTGATGTTGAATTTTCTGCAACATCAGGTGAAATATTCAGACTAAAACGTGTTGCTTGGGTTATTCTTGAGCATATAAAGGCGCTGAAATGCAGGCTACTTCTTGTATAGACCATCCTGGTACAGATATTAAGTCAATATGAAATTGCAGTTAGTTGCGTCGCTAAAATATAAAATCTCCGCGTTATCCGAGCCAGTGCGCATTGGTTTCGGCCTCGGTGCGGGCTTTGCCGGCACCCTGCTGGTAATGGTGCTGGTAATGACCGTTGGCTTTAGTTACATGGCCAGAATTTACGCCGACCTTGAGCAGGTCTCCCGGGTTAATAATGTCAAAACCGAACTCGCGCATAAGATGAAATATGTGCAACGTGAGCGTGCATTAAATTTGTACGCGCTCGCGATGGTTAAAGATCCCTTTGAAGCGGATGAGGAGTTGCAGCACTTCAATCAAAAAGCGCGCGAATTTTTGCTCGCGCTGGATAAATTTGGCTCCTTTGGGATGAATGTGCAGGAACGGGATATTTTCGACAAAATCAAACCACTTACCGAAGAGCGTGGTCGAATTGTGAGGGATGCGATTGCTTTTGCCCAAACACATCAAGGGGGGCAATCACTTGAGTATATGCGGAAAGTGGCCATTCCCGGTCAACAAGGGATAGCTGATCAGGTCGACAAGCTACTGGATCTGCAAGAGTCGCTCACACAACAGGCCGTAGTGCATGCTGAAGAATCTTATTACCGGGCACGATTGTTTATGCTTGCGTTGTGCGGCATTGCAATTGCGATCGGTGTGCTTGTGGCAATAGTTGTGCTGCGCCACGTTATGCGCCAGTCTCGAGAACTTGAACAGAAGGCGTTATTTGATGACTTGACCAAGTTGCCAAACCGCTCCTTGTTCTTTGATCGTCTGGGACAGGCAACGGTAATTTATGGCAAGGAGAAAAAACCCTTCTCAATCGTGATTTTTGATCTTGACAGATTTAAAGAGGTCAATGATATACAGGGGCACCATGTGGGTGATCTGTTGCTTAAGTATGTCGCGCAAAAGGTAACCGCAGCCATGCGAAAGACTGATACCGTAGCCCGCCTGGGCGGGGATGAATTTGGCATGTTGCTGCCGGGAGTGTCGGCTGACAGTGCGGAAATTATCGTCAAGAAAATTTTGGCGGCATTAAATCAGCGGGTAAAACTGGGAGAGTTTATGGTGGACTGTGCATCATCAATGGGTATTGCATCCTATCCGGAGCACGATGAAGATATTCCGCGCCTGCTGCTCAAAGCGGATATGGCGATGTATGCAGCCAAGCGTGCGAATGTGGGATACCGAATTTATACACCCGAGATAGAGATGGTTGCGTCGCGAAATATCGAGCTGCAGCATGAGTTACGTAATGCGATCGAGAATAAGCAATTGCAATTGTATTACCAGCCGAAAATCAGCCATCACTCGGGTAGCATTGTCGGGGTTGAAGCGCTGGTGAGGTGGAATCATCCCGAGCGTGGATTGGTTGCGCCAGACGACTTTATTCCCCTGGCTGAGGTAACAGGATTGATACAGCCGCTGACGCTCTGGGTATTACAAACAGCCATCAAGCAAAGCGTAACGTGGCATGAGGCTGGGCATGTGTTTACGATAGCGATCAACTTGTCCACGCGTAATTTACTGGACGGCGACTTGCCGGGCCGGATTGCAAAGCTGCTCGCAACGTACCGCGCAAAACCCGAGTGGCTGATGCTGGAAATAACCGAAAGCTCGGTGATGGCCGAGCCGGCACGGGCGCTGGATACATTGGTCAAGCTGAATAAAATGGGAATCCAGCTTTCACTGGATGATTTCGGTACGGGCTATTCATCACTTGCCTACCTGAGAAAACTGCCCGTCAGCGAAATCAAGATCGACAAATCGTTTATCAAGGATATGGAAATTGATACCAATGACACGGTCATCGTCAGATCAACCATCGCGCTGGGACACAACCTGGGAATGAAAGTGGTGGCCGAGGGCGTGGAAAATATAGAAATCTGGGAGTTGCTGACGGCACTGGGGTGCGATTCCTCCCAGGGTTATTATATGAGCCGCCCGATAACGGTCAGCGCGCTGGATGAGTGGCTGCATTCATCCGCGTGGGCAAAGGAAAAGACAGTTGTCCAACCCCGGCCACATTTTATAGAGCGCCGCCGCAAACAGTTTAAAACACCAAAAGATGTCGAATGATTTTTTACGGTTTAAACACATTGCACAAACGCTCCGTGCCATGAAATTCAGTATCTTCCTATGACAAGAAATCGAATAAATAAATATGCGTTGGTATTTGGCGCGGGCTTGCTTGCAGTTCTTGGCTTTGCGCCGTTCTTTCTCTACCCCCTGACCGTATTAGCGCTGGCGATACTTTTTATACAGTTGCAACATGCGCATGGCAAATGGGTAGCAGCCCGACTGGGCCTTACGTTTGGGATGGGATTTTTCTGTGCCGGGATCGGGTGGTTATATGTTGCGCTGCATGACTATGGCGGCATGCCCATGCTGTTGGCGGCAATTGCAATTGGCTTGTTTGCAGGGCTGCTATCGTTGTTTATCGCTATCGTTGCTTATGCTCAGGCGAGATTGCGCTCTCGCTTTGGCGGACGTGAAGGTATTGATGCGTTCATCGTTTTGTTGTTGATCATCCCCGCGCTGTGGGTGCTGATGGAATGGGTGCGGGGCTTGTTCCTGACGGGTTTCCCGTGGTTGCTGATGGGGAGTGCGCAGGTTCCGCATAGTCCGCTGGCCGGTTATGCGCCCGTGTTGGGTACATATGGTGTTTCTTTGGTGGTGGCAGTCAGTGCGGGTCTGCTGGCACTGCTATGGCAGGAACGGTTTAACAGGCAGGGTAAACTTGCGTTGGGCATGTTGCTGTTGCTGTGGCTGGGTGGCGCTGCACTGCGCTCAGTAGCATGGACTCAGCCCGAAGGCGAGCCGCTCAAGGTTAGCCTGCTGCAGGGTAATATCAATCAGGATTTAAAATTTGAAGAAAGCCACCTGGTCAATACAATTGAAACCTATCGGCGTTTGGCGTTAAGCAGTGATGCGCGTTTGATCGTGATGCCGGAAACAGCATTACCCATGCTGCAGGATGAAATGCCACCCAGTTACGCAGATATCCTGCGTAATCATGCGCGGCAAAATGCAGGCGACATGCTGATCGGGTTGTTTGAACGCGATCGCGGCTTGTACTACAACAGTGTCGTTTCACTGGGCAGTGCGGAAATCCAAAGCTATCGCAAGAACCATCTGGTCCCCTTTGGTGAGTTCATCCCTTTGCGTCCGTTGCTGGGCTGGCTGATCAATGACCTGCTGAAAATTCCGATGTCCGACCAGGCCAGTGGTGGTGCGCGCCAGCAGGTGATTCATGTGGCAGGGCAAAAAGTCGCGGTGGATATCTGCTACGAGGATGCGTTTGGCGAAGAGATTATTCGTTATCTGCCTGAAGCCAGTATTTTGGTAAATGTCACCAATGATGCCTGGTACGGTAAGACGCACGCTGCAATGCAGCATAACCAGTTGTCTCAAATGCGCGCACTGGAAACCGGCCGCATGATGTTGCGTGCTACCAACACCGGTGTCACCTCCATCATCGACCGCCATGGATATATCCTGCAAATGCTGCCCCAGCATGAAGAGGGCGTGCTTACCGGTATGGCACAAGGTTATAGCGGCAGCACGCCTTATGTGCGCTGGGGCAACGCGGCGATGCTGAGCCTGATCGTAATCATGCTAGGTGCTGCGTGGCGTTTGCGCCACACCAAGCCTGCATCCCGGTCAGAAGTGTAGATTGATGGGCTGGATGTGTTATTTGCTGCGCTGTGCGGACGATACCTTGTATTGCGGTATTACGAATGACCTGGAAAAGCGACTGGCTGCACACAATGCCGGTGAAGGGGCAAAATATACACGGGGACGTTTGCCAGTTAGCGTGGTGTATAGCGAAGAGTGTGCGGATAAATCGGCTGCGCTAAAACGCGAGATACAGATCAAGCGCTTGTCGCGGGCAGCGAAACAGGCTTTGTTGTAGATCCTAATTTATTACGCTTGACGTATAACGTAATATATTTTATATTGAACAATGATTAAATCATTCCGCTGCAAGGACACGCAGGCGCTATATCAAGGTAAGCGAGTCAGGAAATTAGAATCCTGTGCGGCACAGGCAGAGAGAAGGCTCGAAATCCTGGACAACGCCAAGACCATTCACGATTTGATGGCTTTGCCCAGCAACCACTTTGAAGCTTTGGCTGGTAACCGCGCAGGGCAATTCAGCATCCGTGTAAACCAGCAATGGCGTGTGCGCTTCGAATGGGAAGATGCTGATGCGTATCATGTGGAAATTGTTGATTACCACTAAAAGGAGAATAAAATGACTAACAAAATGCGCGCTATACATCCCGGAGAAATTCTTAAGGGTGAGCTGGAAGAGTTGAATTTATCTGCAAATGCTTTTGCCAAGGCACTGGATGTGCCTACTAACCGGATTACCGCGATTCTCAATGAACAACGAGCTGTAACAGCTGACACTGCCTTGCGCTTTGCACAATTTTTTGGCAGTACAGCGGATTTCTGGATGAGCCTGCAAAGCAGTTACGATGTAAAGGTAACTAGGGCGGCAGTAGGCAAAGAAATTGTGAAAAACGTAAAACCCAAAGAATTGCTGGCTGCGTAACTGCTTACTTTAATATCTAAAGTTCGTTGTATTTCTTTGCCGTACCCTTTGCCTTGTCCACCGGGTA
>JANXWX010000215.1 GCA_025350915.1 Nitrosomonadales bacterium | reverse complement strand
TAAGTTGGTTTGATCGGTTGAGGTTGATGAATTAATCGTACTTCCCATGGCACTCACTCCGCATCAATGCATGTGACGTGACTCAGGCAGCGATATTAATCACCGTGCCAACCTTCTGGCCATTGGTATTAACAGTTGGTTTGTTTGCCTCATGCGGCTTTTGAACCTGCGCGTTTTGTTCAACCGCTTCTTTTTTGGGCTTTACTGTATTTGTCTTGGGAGCTTCAGTCTGTTTACGAACTGAGGTATCTTCAGTTTTTTTAAAAGCCTGCGTTGGTTGTGCTGATTGGTTTGGTGAAATCGAATTGACTGTCATTTTGATTTACCTTTCCTATAAATAAAGAAATATTGAAGATAATTGCTACAACTGAAGCATTATTTAATTCCTAACTATCCTGCTAAGCAAGCTAAAATTAGTTATATGCGCAACACATTGATTATGTTAAATAAAACAATTTATCCAGTACCGGAATTAATGGTGCAATAAAAAAAGGAGCCGAAGCCCCTATTCAGACTAGCACCGTGGCTTACATATGCTTCGGGCTATAACTTGCTTTTTCCATCCATTTTTTTACCCGATTGGCATCACCCACGCGTGAATTTCTGCCCCAGGAATCCAGAAGTACAATGATGACGGGCTGCTCTGAAATCTTGGCTTCCATCACCAGGCAACGTCCCGCTTCGCTGATGTAGCCTGTCTTGCTCAAGCCTATATCCCAGGAGGCATTTTTTACCAGCGGGTTCGTGTTGTGGAAACGCAGTGGCCTGTGGCCGGTGCGCTCGAGGGTGTGTGATGTTGAAGTCGTAAACTGGTGTATCAGTTCATAGCCCTGCGCGGCATGCACCATTTTCACCAGATCATTCGCGGTGGAAACGTTGCCGCTGTTCAAACCCGTTGGATCCATAAACTGTGAATCATTCATACCCAGTTCACGTGCCTTGGCATTCATTTGAAACAATGCAGCTTCAGTTCCGCCCGGATAGGTGCGCGCCAAAGCCGCTGCTGAAAGATTGTCTGAGGCCATCAACGCAAGTTTAAGCAATTCACCACGCGTCAGCGTCATGCCGGTTGGCATCCTTGATCGGCTGCGTTTCTGCCTATTGATATCTACGGTGCTAATGCTGATCTCTTCATCCAGTGGCAGCTTGGCATCCAGCACTACCATTGCGGTCATCAATTTGGTAATTGAAGCGATGGGGGTGACGACATTGGCATTCTTGCTATGCAGGGATTTTTTGCCCTTCTCATCGTAAATCAGCACGATCGAAGAACGCATTCTGGGCATCGCGGCAAATTTGCGTACAACGGTATTCAGGTCATCCTGGGATTGCTGGTTGTTGCTGCTTTTCTCCTGCGGCTCTTTTTTCGCCACAAAGTCCAGCTTGGGTATTGAGTTAATCAGATAGTCATAGGCCTTATCGAGACTTGAACCTTCCGCACTCTTTGTTTCTTCATTAGCACGATCTTGTTCCTGCTTTAGCGATTCCGCATAAGCAAGTTTCTCGCTTACGTCAACATCAGACATGGTATTCGTGTCACTTTGCGTGAGTTGAGGCAATTCGTTTTGCACAGGAGTTGTCACCACGTCACCTGCGGCAAATGCCAGCATTGAATGACTTAACAACAAAAGTGTAATGAGTTTATTCTGCATATCTCTTCTCTAAAACAGGGCAACGGCTTGCTAGCATACCCAATAATTCAAATAAATCAAGGTGGATGGCATAAAGTATTAATGTTCTTCCTGCTGTTGCAATGCCCACATTTGAGCATACAAGCCTTGCAGAGCCAGCAATTCGCGGTGATTACCCCGTTCTACAATATGGCCGTGATCCATGACCAAAATCTGATGAGCGTCAACAATCGTCGACAAACGGTGGGCAATCACCAGCGTAGTGCGGTTGCGTGATACGTGCTTAAGCTCATCCTGTATGGCTTTTTCCGACTTGGAATCCAGTGCCGAGGTCGCTTCGCCAAAAATCAGCAATGACGGATGCTTGAGAATTGCACGTGCAATTGCCACACGCTGCGCGACTGGCACGGCCAACGCGGCCTGCGGCTAATTCATCGCATCAACAATTTCTTTCAGAACCAGCGGTACAGATACATTGGCCAACTTCGCCAACACCAGCAATAACATCGCAAGAACTACCCGTCCTTTAAACTCAAGCAAATACGGCAACAGCGTACGCACAACATTCCATTCGGCGCGTTCGGAGGCAGCATGATCGGGATAATTATGGCGTCGCATTAATGATGTTCTATGTGGAGGCAGAACCCATTATAGCCGCTGTACCCGCAGATAAAAAAATGGGCATCTTGCGGATGCCCAAAGAGGAGGAGAAACAAAGAAAGCCGAGTCTGGCAAACTCAATGCCTTCTGCTTAATAATAAGCAAACACCATGCCACAAAAAAACATCATGAAAATCATTGCAATATTACCCTCAACTGGTTTATAGACTTGCAATATGCACCGTTAAAGCGCTTGTCTGCACTATTATGGTTTGATCGGTCATGCACTTGAAGTCATATTAAATATCATCACGTTCCTTATTGTGCACCAGCATGCTGGTAATCAATCTCGCCAAAATATAGCTGACATGCATCATCAGCCAATTTAAAATATTCAGCTTGTGCCAAATTGTTGGCACAAGCTGCCGAGAACTGAGTTTAATCTCGTTTAACAGTTGATCACGCAAATTACAGGCAAACAGTTTGTCCTGCACTACAAGATTGGCCTCCCTGGCCAACCAAAGGCTGAACGGATCGATATTGGATGAACCAACCGTAGACCATTCACTATCTATTACCGCAACTTTGGCATGCATGAAACTGGCCTGATAGGTGTATATCTCGATGCCGTAATGCAGTAATTCACCATACAGCGCCATCGTGGCATAGTGCTGCAATCGATATTCGACTTTGCCCTGTAAAAAGAGTACCACACGCACACCTCGTTGTACCGCTTCCAGCAGCGCTCGCCGAAAACGGCGCCCGGGTAAAAAATAGGCATTGGCAATGATGATTTCCTGCTTTGCACCGGCAATGGCCTTGAGATAGGATTTTTCAATATCACGACGATGGCGTAAATTATCTCGCGTAATGAATTGCACTTGTTGCTGCGAATTGGCACGGCGCAACAAACGAACTTTATCGCGCTCACCCGGGCGGTGAAAATGTGTCCACGCAACCAGCAGCCACAAGCGCCGCATGGACACATGTATATTTTTTACAATTTCGCCTTCAATTTCGACTGCGAAATCCAGCCGGGGAGCTGTCAGCCCTTCCGACATATCATCGATAATATTGATTCCGCCAATAAAGGCGATGCGCCCGTCTATCAACACCAGCTTGCGATGCAGACGGCGTAAATGATAACGCTGCAAGCTGAAGCGGCCAACTTCTTTGCGAAACCAAAGCACCTCAACCCCTGCTTTACGCAGCTCATCCTGCCAGCTCTGCGGCAACTCGGATGAACCAAAACCATCCAGCATCAGGTGTATCACAACACCGCGACTGGCCGCATTTTTCAGCGCTGTCGAAAACATCCGACCAACTATATCTGCCGCATAAATGTAGGTTTCCAGATAAATAGTACGTTGTGCAGAATTGATGGCCTCAATCAGACGAGGAAAATATTCTTCACCATTGCGTAACAATGTCAGCTTATGTCCGGCCACATCATGGTGGGTATTCATTATTTTTTCTGTATAGGATGACTATGGGTAAATGAGCGTGGCAGATAAGGCGGCATGATCTGAAATCTTACTCCAAGGCCGATGCGCATGCACTTCCGCCTGCTGCACACTCAAACCGCGAATATATATACGATCCATGCGCAACAAAGGATACGCGCAAGGGTAACTTCTCGCCAGCCTGCCAGTATTCACTTCAAAGGCCTCATGCAAATTCAATTCCTTTGCCAGCAATTGTCCTGCCTGATTACGCCAGTCATTAAAATCACCCGCAATAATCAACGGGGAATTTCCCGGTACTACGCGTTGTACACGCTCAACCAGCTCTTTCATTTGCTGTGTTTGCCCCTTGGAAAACAAACCCAGATGAACACACAAACTGTGCAGGACTATATTACTTTCGGGTATCGCCATCTCGCAATGCAACACCCCGCGACTCTCAAAACGGTGGGCGGAGATATCCTGGTTGTCCCACTTCAATATCGGATAGCGGCTGAGTATGGCATTACCGTGATGGCCGGAGCCATAAACCGAATTTTTACCATAGGCAAGATGCAACCAGCCTTCCTGCGCCAGAAACTCGTGCTGGGGATGCGCTCCTTCAACATGGTGGCGCGGCCTTGCACGCCTTTCCGCGCCCTGCACTTCCTGCAAAAATACGATATCCGCATCGAGCTCGCGCAAGCGCTCACGCAATTCATGCAATACGAAACGGCGATTAAACTGGGAATAACCTTTGTGTATATTGTAGGTAGCAATTTTAAACATGGAGTTGGAAGGCAAATTTAAATTATGGCTAATTACGCCTATAGTGCAGCAGGCATCAGGACTGTTAGACTAGTATAAGCCATTATCTGTGTAATGCAGATCACCAATACATTTCACGAGGAAAGCAATATGCGTATCGGCATCCCCAAAGAAATAAAAGATCACGAATATCGCGTAGGTTTGACACCTGCTGAGGTACGTTCTTTATGCGAGAGCGGGCATCAATTATTTATCGAGACGCGCGCCGGACTGGCCATAGGCTTTACCGATACACATTACCAGGAGGCAGGCGCGGAGATTGTTTCATCCCCCCGGGAAATCTATGCCTGTGAACTGGTCGTCAAAGTCAAGGAACCCCAAGCTGGCGAAGTAGCATTCTTTCACCCGGGTATGACTTTGTTCTGCTACCTGCATCTCGCTGCTTCACGTGAACTCACTAAGCAACTGCTACTCAGCAAGGCAAACTGTATCGCCTACGAGACCGTTCAGGATAGCCAAGGTACCCTCCCGCTGCTGACCCCGATGTCGGCTGTAGCCGGCCGTTTATCCATACAGATGGGAGCTTGGGCGATGACCATGGCCAATGGCGGCAGAGGCGTTCTCCTTTCCGGCGTGCCAGGTGTTGCACCGGGTAAGGTGACGATCATTGGCGGCGGTATAGTTGGCGAAAATGCCGCTCACATTGCCGTTGGCATGGGTGCTGATGTCACGATACTGGATCGTGACCAAGCAAAATTGAGCTCTCTGGAAAAACAATTCGGCAATAAATTAAAAGGTGTTTTGTCAGACAAAGACATGCTCGAACACTATGTACGCCAATCCGATCTCGTTGTCGGCGCAGTTCTGTTACCCGGCAAGCATGCGCCCAAGCTGATTAGCCGCGCATTGATCAAGAGTATGCGCCCCGGCTCGGTGCTGGTCGATGTGTCGATTGACCAGGGTGGCTGCGCCGAAACCTCGCGCCCCACCACCCATAGTAGCCCGCTGTATATTGAAGAAGGTGTAGTGCATTACTGCGTCACCAATATGCCCGCCGCTACAGCACGCACTTCAACTCTGGCATTGACACAGGCTACGCTTCCTTATGTGTTGGCACTGGCTAATCTTGGACTCAGGCAGGCAATGCAGAAGGATAATGGGCTTATGAGTGGGCTGAATGTTTGTGGGGGGCAGGTTACGCATGCGGCATTGACGGACGATTTGGGGATGGGTTATCAGGCTGCGGATCAGGCTTTGGCTGAACTCGATTAGGTATTACCCAGATTTTTTTAAGAATCAAAATCGTCGGGGGTAGCCCGACAGCTAGTTACTTGTCTTGCTTCGCCAAGACAAGTAACCAAAAGAAGGCGATCCCAGGTTTCCCGCCCCTGCGGGGTGCCCTCCAAAAATCGCAATCAAGCGGGGCTGCGGAACTCGCACTACGTGCTCAAACAGTCCTCGCCTACCCCTCCGCATGATTGCAATTTTTCTCGGCGGCGCACATGGGAAGGTAAGTCAACAACAAAGCAACTTCAAAACTAGAATCAGTGTGCGCGCAGCGCACACCAAATCCAAAATAAAAACGTGTGGGCAACCGCCCACACTCCACCTTCATGTATGAAGTTGCTTTTGATTTTTGCTTTTGGGCACCCCTCATCCACCACCGAGTAGCGCAGACAGGTCAGGGGTAGTCGGCGAGGACTGTCTGAGCACGTGGCTGCGCAGCAGATCGTGCGAGTTCCGCAGCCGCCTGGCCTGTCGAGCAACGCAGGGAACCTCGAAGAGGTGGTGGATTGGAGTTCGCCTTCTTTGGGTTACCTTTCTTGGCGAAGCAAGAAAGGTAACCAGCTGTCGGGCTGCCCCCGACGGTTTTAGCTTTAGCCGGAGTAAGTTGTGCTAAGAAACGAAATCCAATATTTACTGCTTTAACTGTTGATTAGTTTAAAATTTATAACCTAAAACGCTTTCACCAATCCAAAATTAGAAGAAAACAAAATGGCAACCTTACGTTTTAAATCTGACGCTTATGATCCGCTCTAGCTAATCACGCTGATTTACAAAGAAAAACAATATCGCTAAATGTCAAATTGTCCTCAGTATTTCTGGTGTCGAAACTAAACCGCTTATGCATTCCCCAAATTCTTCCCTGGCAAATTAATCTTCCCCGCAAAATCCAGCATCCTCTGAATCGACACCTTCGCCCTCTCCCCCA
>JANXWX010000144.1 GCA_025350915.1 Nitrosomonadales bacterium | reverse complement strand
GGGGGCCTTGATTGTTTGGTGGAAGAAATTCAGGTCAATTATCTACCCATTTCTAGGGATAAAAAAAGCCCAATATTTTCGGCTTAAGCTTGACACTTTTTTTATCCTGAAAATACAAATGGATGTCCAAAAATATATTTTACCAATTGTGAAAGTTGTGGTCATTGTAAAAAGAATTCATCTGATTACATATCTATTTCACCTGTTTCCTATACCTATGTGCAATACTCGAACCCGACTTGAAAAATTAAATCAGTTATATTTCACGCCAATAAATTGATTATATTGTAATTATTTAAAGCGGCAACCATGTGTTTAATATTTTACTAATTTCTGTATTGACAGAAATTAGTAAAATATAGATGATGCAAACCATGAAACTTTTACCTGTCACCGAAAAATTTATTCTGCACTGGGGCGAGATGGGCTCGCGCTGGGGGGTTAACCGCACGGTTGCCCAGATTCATGCGCTGCTGTATATCATTGGCAAACCAATGGCGGCAGATGACATAACCGATACGCTCGGCGTTGCCCGCTCGAATGTATCGAATAGCCTGAAGGAACTGCAGGGCTGGGGCTTGATCAGCGTGGTGCATATTATGGGCGACAGGCGCGACCACTTTGAAACATCGAAGGATGTGTGGGCACTGGCCAGAACAATCTTTGCTGAACGCAAGCATCGCGAGTTTGATCCGACTGTGGCATTTTTGCGCGATTGCATGGCCAGTAGTGATCTGGCAAAAGAAGACAAAGAAGCACAAAAGCGCATCGCCGATACCTTGCAGTTTATGGAGACCATCAGCATCTGGGGCGATGAGATGCTTAGCCTGAACCCGGATACTCTTAACAAAATGATGAAGCTGGGGGCGAAGATACAGAAGCTGATAAGACGAAATTAAGGCGTAGTTTGGTGGCCGGTGTATTCCGGCTTTTCTTGGGAAAACAATTTCTGTCATTACAGAAATTACATAAAGCAATGGAGGCTGGCATGAATCAGACTTATCCGATTTCGATCTACTACGACAGCAGCTGCCCGCTATGCAATCAGGAAATGAGCCGGCTTAAACTGCATGACCATGACAACAATCTGCATCTGATTGATTGCTCGGATGTGCATTTCAGCAGCCCGCAAGGCGCACCCGCGAAAGCCGAGATGATGCGGCTGTTGCATGTGCGCACCGCAGAGGGAACATGGGTAATCGGTGTACCGGCGTTTCGCCTGGCTTATGCTGGGGTTGGTTTTCATTTTGTAACTGACTGGCTGGATAAACCTTATGTCAGCCGATTTATGCAGCGGGTTTATCCGTTGATTGCGCGGCATCGCTACATATTTCCCGAGTGGCTTGCCGAAGCGTGGTTTAACTGGCTGGCAAAAAAATCATTACAGCGCAGCCAGGCCTGCAACGATGCTCAGTGCAAAATCTAATTTCAAACTTGATTCACATTAACTGAAAGGAAATATCATGGAACTGCAAATATTGTTTTTATCCCTGTTTGTTTCTGTATCTCTGCCCTTACTGGTGCTCGGCTACTTGCGCAACGTATTGTACAAACTGATGGGCAGAGCCTGCAGCAGTAATGATGCCGCCGAGTTCTGGTTCAGAAGTTTACAAATTCTTGCCATCTCCGGCAGCATCATCCTAGTCATCAGTTTTGTTCCCGTTTATACCGGCGTGAGCTGGTTACAGGTGGTGCGCAGCACGCTCATTTTCACCAGCGTGGGAGTCTTTGCCGCCGTTGCCATCGTGGCCCGGTCGATCTGGAACAGCATGGTCAAACCCGCATTGAGTGATGCCAAACTTGATCGCATCATGAATGCAAACGGAGGTGTGAAATGAAAATTTTATTATGCGGTGCTTCCGGTTTTGTCGGGCAGCATCTGGAAAAAGCATTGCTGGATGCCGGCCATCAAGTCACACGTGGCGTGCGGCAGCCGCGCAGCGCAAACGATGTGGCCATTGATTATCGCAACGATACCGAAATTGCCGCCTGGATACCGCGCTTGTCCGGCATAGAGGCCGTGATCAATGCGGTGGGTGTGCTGCGCGACAGCAAAGCACAGCCGATGGCCAAGCTGCATGATGCCGTACCGCAAGCACTGTTTGCCGCCGCCGCGCAAAGTGGGGTGCAGCGTATTGTGCAAATTTCCGCACTTGGAGCAGGCACTGGCATCCCCACCGCGTATATGCAAACCAAACAGAGGGCGGATGATTTTTTGCAAACTTTGAATGTGGACTGGGCAATTTTGCGACCCTCGCTGATCTATGGAAAAGATGGCGCCAGCACGCGTATGTTTATGCTGCTTGCTCAGCTGCCCATGATGATGCTGCCAGATGCCGGCAGGCAAATCGTGCAACCGGTACATATCGATGATATTGCACAGGCAGTGGTAAACCTGCTCGCCACCGGCACAGCTACACCACCGCTACGCAGCATCATCGAGTGTGCGGGCGCAGAAGAGGTCACACTGGCTGGGCTGATCGCCAGCTACCGCCAGCAACGCGGCAAATCTGTCCCGCTGATTATGGCTGTACCAAAAATCATACTGAACAGCATGACCTGGCTGGGTGACCGTATCCCTGCTTTGCCGGTGGGGTCAGATACCATGCTTATGCTGGCATCAGGCAGTAGCGGTAATGCTGAACACTTTAGCCAATTATTGGGCCATGCCCCGCGTGGCTATCGGGGTTTTTTGCAATACAAGTAAATACTACCCTTGGCCTACCCTGCATTTACTACCATGTTGATTATCTATTGGCTGATGGTAGCCAAGCCCAATTAAGCGAGAGTAGAAATGCCACAAATAACTTTAAACAGAATATTGACATACTGGCTATATGCCATCGCATGGGGGCATATTCTGCTCGGGATTGCCCTGCCCTTTATCGCGTATAGCAGCAGCTTTGATTTTTACGCCGGGCTGTTACAAACAACTTTCTGGAGTGGTATGCCCGCTCCAGAACAAGCCCTGCAGTTTCAGCGCTGGATCATCGCACTATTCGGCCCCACCATTGCCAGCTAGGGTGTACTAATGGTTTATTTGGTCTCTAGCGCCAGTCGCGGCAATAGCACAGCACCGTGGAATACTTTGCTCATCGCTATCGCTTTATGGGCGCCAGCCGATATCGCCATATCTCTGATACATCAATTTTGGTTGCATGTGATTGTGGATATTGTCTCGGTGTTTTCTATCGCCATACCAGTTCTCATCTTACGCACACAAGTTCGGAATTATGTAGTAGTTGCCATTATTGCATAATAATCAGTTGGTTACTAATAAAAAATCAAGAATAATTGCGAATTGACACTGATTAGCAATGTATTGTGATTGCTAATAACGAGCAATAACGCTTTTAGTATCCTCTATTTTTTTGTCTGTGTATGAAACCACATCTTTGATGACAAGTTTTTGAATGGCAGAAATCAAGGTTTCCATGAGGGCATAATCTGTGTGGTGGTTTTTAGTAGGAAGCAATACTTTGTCTGTTTGAATTTTTCTATTACTGATGCTGTCTCCCCAAGAATACTGATGCTTCAAACTTTTATTGATGCAAGTGACCAAACACAGTTGAGTTTTTTTACTTTTTTCTGCGGTCTTATTTTTTACGTACAAAACCAAGTTGTGGCTATCGTTTGAATAAAAATCATTCTCTTGATAAGTGACAACAAAAGTTTTTCCGCCAATGAAAACGCAATTTCCTTTATCCAATTGCTTTTCGTCAAAAGCAATATAAGAGCTTACGGCGTTATTTTCAGAACTTGCGCATAGATAAGGCGTTGCTCCACTGTTTTCAACGATGTCTCTTGACAAGATATTTCTGGTGTTGCTCACCTTGAAAATATCAACAACATTAAAACTTTGCCACGCCACGTTTTCAAATGCCTTCAGTGCATTTTCTTCTTCGGTGGTGAGGGTGGTATCTTTCAAGCCTGTCGCCAGCAGATACGCCTCTAGCTCCGCTAGACGCTCCGCCTCTAGCTCCGCTATAAAACTTTCCATAAAAGGAAAATCTATCTCGCCGTTTTTAACGGGGAGTTTCATTTTAAAGTCCCAACTCTGAGAGCTTCTTAACTTTGTTCCAAAGGAAAACTTCCCGAACAATGATTTCTGCATTGATATTGCAAAAAATAACATTGCCGATTTGGAGTAACTCCTCTCATCATTCCAATAAACGCCCGTGTCATCCCCTGCTCCAAAGTCATAATCACGGTAAAAAACATTGCCAAAAATATCTACAGTGATTGAATTCTTGGGGAAATTTGCTACTGGATTGGAAACGTAATTTACAATGCCCGCGTTTGTTGTTCCCGCCATAACAAAGGGAATAAGACCGGAAATTTGGTCGTCCTTTTTAAGTCTCCGGCCTTGGACAATCTTATTGAATATACTTTTGTATTTGTACTCACCCCACTCAACATTTTTCAATTTCTCGTCAAGTGGGGATACTATTTTCCCAGGCTATCCTCCTGTTGGCGTTTAAGCAGATTGCTCACTTCCCAAGCCAAATAATCCCCCACGGTTTTTTTGAAGTCGGCCAAGGTGGGCTTGGTGTCGATGGGGGCAGTTTGATTCCAGTCTGCGCCGCTGTTGGGGTCTATTCGGCCTTCGTAGTATTCCTTTTCAGTGAAGATGTTCAGCTTGCTTTTGCCGAAGCGTACCAAGCTCACCAGCTCTTCGTAGCGTTGGCGCGCTTGGTTGGTGTCTTTGAGATTGTTGCTGGCTTTTTTGCGGTTGGTGCGGGTGTAGCCGTCTTCAGAAAAATCAATAAACTTTACCGTTTCATCGGCGTGGTGTTGTTCGCCCACTTTCAACACATACACATTGGTTTGCACGCTGGATTTGCCTATGAATAAATCAATCGGCATTTTGATGCTGGCAATCAGGGTGTGCTTTTGCAAAATCCTTTTGTTAATGTCACGGGCTTTGCCACTACCTGCTGAGTTTTGAATGATGATGGCGGCGTAGCCTTTGTGCATCATGTTTAGGGCTTTTTCAACAAAGTTCATGCCGTTGCCATTGGCCGAGTAAGGCGGATTCAGCACAAAGGCATCAGCAGGGAATTTGCCATTAGTGTTGCCAAAACCATAATTGCCATCGAAATCGCTGAGAGAATCTTTGTTGAGTATATTGGAGCTGCCATCGCCCATTAGAATCATGTTGAGAATGGCGAGCATATAGACGCTGGAAAGCAGCTCTAACCCCAGCAATTGATTGGCTTTGATGCCGGCTTCTTTTTGCCGCAGTTCGTCAGGCGAGGTAATGGTTTTTTGGGCATCCACCAGCATTTCGTTCATGGCGGCAACCAGCAGCCCCGCCGAACCTGTGGCAAAGTCCCAAACGTATGAATCCTTATTGACGCGAGCGAGTTTGACTAAAAGCGTGGACACGTAAGAGGGCGTGAGCACGACATCGTTGAGCTTGTCTTGCGTAAAACCCAGCCAACCGTACATTTCGTTAAAGAGCTTGCCCGTAAAATCGGTGGTGAGACCGATTTTGTAATAAATTCCCAAGTCATCCACGATCTTCACAAACACGCGTTTGAGCTGGCTTTCACCGTTTTCAACTTTGTTGATATTGTCGGTGGTGAGAGTGTTTTGCAGAGTTCTTTCAATCAGATCTTTTTTCTCTTTGGGTAGGGCTTTTTCATCCAAAAAGCTTTTTATTTTGCGGACGATAATTTCACCGTCGGTGTTGCCTTTTTCAGTGGAGGATTTGAGGTCTGCTTTCTCAAGCGGGGCAACTTTTCCAGGCACGCCCAGCGTAGCGATAATGGCGGCGGCAACCAAATAAACACGATCATTTTCGCCTAAGCCTTTTTCGTTTTGGTAAATGTCGTTATTGAGCTTGACCAAGCTTATATCAATCTCTTTTTCGCGCTGTGCTTTAAGATGTTTAATTTCTTCTGGAGTCAAGCTCAGGGCTTTGATTTTGGCGATAAACGCATCAAAATTTTCTTTTTTAAGAAACGAAAAATCTGAAAATTCGCCGACTTTCTGTCCCGCGCCAAAGTTGGATTTGGAGACAAAATAAACGCCAATTTTATACTGAATTTTTCCGCTTTCATCTTTATAGCCAGTCATGCCGATAGCAATAATGTCTGTGTAGCTGGTGTGATGTAGTAGCGCATTAGCATAATGCACCGCGCCATTGACGGCGTAGCTGTTGATGTTTTTTAAATTGGGCGCATTTTTAATGCGATTATCAACTTGCCCGCTGCTATCCAGTTTAACGAGCCTTTCTTTATAGCCTTTGTATTCAATCAGAATGGGGTAATCACTCAGGACGTTATCCCGCAATAACAGTTTTGCATCGGGGAGATTGCCACCCACGCCGCCATTTTTAGAGTAGTAATCTTCAAGGGCTTTGTCGATTTCTGGATTGAGCTTCTCTTGCCCCAGTTTGTAATTAAGCTTGTATTTTTTAAGCCAGCCGTTCGCTAAATCGGCAATGTTTGGTTCGATGGATTGTGCCATTTTTACTCTCCAAATCGCACTGTTTTAACTCCAAGTGCTTTCATACATTGCATAAAAAAGGCAAAACTAAATGCACCACGATTTACCTTTGCCGCAACCCCTTGATAGGTTTCTTCAACCCCTATATCAGCAAGTCTCAAACAAAGCTCTTCATAGCCAATACCTGCCATGGCAAGCTCTGCTTTTAAGAATTTAGCGGACTGTTTATACCAATCACTCTGCGCCATTTTTTACTCCAAAATATCATATTATCAGGATAATATGATAACGCAAAAATATCTACGTTTATAAATAAATAATGACATAAGTATCTTGTTAAAATATATTAAAGTGATAAATTATCTACACATAAGTAGATAATTGAGGTATGTCTCATGTCCCAACACTTTTTGTTATCTGCTAAAGCGCGCACGCTCTCCGTGCGCAAGGTGTTTGAGATGAGTAACGATGAAGCCTTTACGGTGTTCAGAGAATTGCGTTGGAGCAAGAGCGAAGAGGTGGTGTCACCTTGTCATTGAAATTCTGCTCACCGCCTGGGACTTTGTTATAGAGGATAAGACTAGACTGTTGAGCCCAACCGAACGTGTTACGCACTTGGTTCTAAGTATGACAGGCGGCGCTTATGTCGCTTTCCTGATTCCAGTATTAATCAAATGGTCCATGCTACCGAGTGACATGGTATTTCATCATGCCGGTTTAATTTTATGGATACTCTGCTTACTCGGGCTTGGTGTTTTTGCCTGGGGTATTCGAGATTTGTGGAGCGGACTTAAGCTATCTGAACAACCTGCTCACTTCACGGCACTTAATCGTTCGCAAATTAAATCTTGACTGAAATTTAATTAACATGCCCCTCGTCGAAGCAACAATAGAAATTAATGCGCCTATAGCAGATGTTTACCGCATCTCGCAGGACCATAAAGTCAGGTTTGACTGGGACCCGTTTCCTGATCGGCTTGACATGCTGGATGGCGCTGGCTACGCACCCGAAATAGGCAAACAGGTAGCGGTCAAATCCAGACTTGGTATGAGTATGCTGGTGCAGTTTGTGCAGATATCAAACAATGAGGATTGGACGATGACCACATAAGGAATTGAGTCCTTCTGTTTTCCCTTGTTCCGGTGAACGTCAAATTGCGCCATTACAGGGTTGAGTGCTCGTCTGCAAACGAGCCGCATTGTTCGTTAAAATGATTCCAGGCTTGTGATACTTCGTTGGCGGTTTGCAGTTTCTCTTGCCTGGTTTTATTTTGTTTCTGCACGTAATCAGCTAATAATTGCTCGACTATGCCGGAAAGGTTATTCGTCATTTCTTTTGCCTGCGATACCAGCTCTTCATTGAGAGTCAAGTTGACTGCGCGTTTGCGCGTTTGATTGGTAAGTACTGATTTCATGGCTAGTTTTCCTTATGCGCATAATATGCGCATTATGATATTTTGTATAGCTTTTGAATTGCTTCAGTAAACGTTGAGTCAGATTTCATGGGGCCGGTTTCAGATTAATGCCACACCCTTGCGCCTGTTGTAACAAGCGAAAACTCTTCCAAGTTGAGTGAAGTTGATTATTTCAGGTTGCTCAAGGCTTTGTCATGTTTTCGTCTTGGGTGTATGTAAACCAATGGAATCAGATTCAATCTATTTCAAACAATATTTCCAACTGACTTATGACAGCCAGATAAAGGTTCCCATGCGTCCGGTAACGCCATCGCGTCGATACGAATAGTAACGTTCAGCATCACTATAGGTACATTGGTCACCACCGTAGATGCGGTTGATACCCAACGCGTTGAGTCTTAGTCTGGCGAGGTGATAAATATCTGCGAGCCATTTTCCATTATTGCCCGGCACAAATGCCGCTGCGCTCTGTGCTTGCTTCTCGACAAAAGCATCACGCACATCGGCACCCACCTCAAACACAGCAGGGCCAATTGCCGGGCCTAGCCAGGCCATGATGGTTGAAGGCGGCACTTTCATGGCCTGCACGGCTTGCTCGACCACACCATCACACAACCCGCGCCAGCCGGCATGTGCTGCGCCGACCACACTGCCTTTGTCATCACACAGCAAAACGGGCAAACAATCTGCCGTCATCACCACGCAAACCGCACTGCGGTGAGTAGACACACAGGCATCAGCCTGCGGCAGACAGTCGGCCTGCCCTGCATCAACCACGCTGACACCGTGCACCTGGTCGAGCCATATCGGCTCACTTGGCATCAGGTGGGCCAGCTGCATACGATTGCGCGCCACAATTATTGGATTGTCGCCGACATGGCTGCCGAGGTTGAAGCTGTCGTAGGGCGCTGTACTGGCGCCGCCTTTACGGGTGGTTTGCAGTGACTTTACATTTGCGGATGCGGGCCAATCGGGGACGATGCACTGTTGAAGCAGGTTCATATTTTTTAGCCGTTAGCTGCGATGTTTCGTATCGCACCGAGCAGCGATTTCATGTCTTCCGGCATATCGACTTGCCATTCCATCCACTCACCCGTTTCCGGATGTTCCAATCCCAGACGCTCTGCATGCAGGGCCTGGCGTGGGAAGGCGGCGAGCGTTTCGCGCATTTCCGGCGGGCATTTCTGAGCGCCTTTGATGTAGATGTGGTCACCCACCAGCGGGTGACGTATGGAGGCCATATGCACGCGGATCTGATGGGTACGCCCCGTTTCCAGCTTGCAGCGCAGCAGGGTGCAACCGGGGAAGCCTTCAATCACGGAGTAATGCGTGACGGCTGGCTTGCCGCCTTCGACGATTGCCATTTTCGTGCGCTGTGCCGGATGGCGGTCTATTGGCGCATCTACCCTGCCACCACGAGTCACTTCGCCATGGGCCAAGGCGAGATATTCACGGCTGACAGTACGCGCCTGTAATTGCCGCACCAGGTCTGTTTGCGAGATCAGGGTTTTTGCAACGACCAGCAGGCCGCTGGTGTCTTTGTCCAGCCGGTGCACGATGCCGGCACGGGGTACTTCGCTTAAGCTGGGCGCGTGATGCAGCAGCGCATTTAGTAACGTGCCTTCCCAATTGCCATTGCCCGGATGCACCACCAGGCCAACGGGTTTATTAATGATAAGGATGCTGGCGTCCTCGAACACAACGTCGAGTGCAATATCCTCAGCTAGATAAGGTTGATCGGCCGGGTCGCTTTGCGGTACCAGCGCGATCATCTCGCCGCCCCAGACCTTTTGCTTGATGGTGGCAGCGTCTCCATTCAGGGTTACTTTTCCCTGTGTTACCCACTCCTGCAGGCGACTGCGTGAATATTCGGGCAATAGTCTGGCCAGGGCCTGATCCAGCCGCAACCCGCCATATTCAAGGGGAATTTTAAAGTTGAGGGAGGAAAGCACTTCGGGGTTTGCGGTATAATCACGCAATATATTTTCGGATTCTGTCATGCGCGCCATTTTATCCGCTTTCCTGCTTGTTACGTTAGTCTCTTTAACCGCCTGTAGCTCGACCCCCAAGAAAGATTTACGTCCAGCCAACGAGCTTTATGATGAAGCTCAGGGTGAAATTCAGGAGCTTAATTACGAAAAAGCAGTCAAATTGCTGGAAACTTTGCAGTCCCGCTACCCTTATGGCCGCTACGCACAACAGGCACTGATGGAAATTGCCTATGCCAATTACAAGCAGAATGAGCCGGATGCTGCACTTTCAGCCGCGGACCGTTTTATCAAGCAATATCCCAACAGCCCGAATCTGGATTACATCTATTATTTAAAAGGCTTGGTCAATTTCAATGACAATGCGGGTTTCTTCAGCAGGATGTCCGGCCAGGACCCCGCCGAACGCGACCCGCAAACGCTGCGTGATTCATTTGATTCGTTCAGGGACCTGGTGACGCGCTTTCCAGACAGTCAATATGTTGAAGATGCAAAATTACGCATGCAATTTTTAATTAATACCCTGTCGCGTTCTGATATCAGCGTGGCCAGTTATTATCTGCGTCGGGGAGCCTATATCGCCGCGATCAATCGCGCCAACAAGGTACTGAAAGAATTTCCGCATACCCGGCAAACCCGTGATGCCTTGCAAATTATGGTGTTGGCCTATGAGGCTATGGGCGTTACTCAATTACGCGATGATACGCAACGTATCCTCGATCTGAATATTGCAAAGGACGGCATTAAACCCACGATTAAAGATGCCTTGGCCAATAGTGGAAGCTGGTGGCAGTTCTGGATGTAACACAGTTCAATGATAAAATTTTGCCCTGAGTGCGGCGCCCCCGTTGAGTTGCGCATACCTGCTGATGATAATCGGCAGCGCCATGTTTGCACAGTGTGCACCACTATCCATTATCAAAATCCCAAAATGATTGTAGGCGCGATTCCCGAATGGGAGGATGGCAGAATATTGCTGTGCCGTCGTGCTATCGAGCCGCGGCACGGCTTATGGACCTTGCCCGCCGGCTTTATGGAAAACGGTGAAACAACGCTTGAGGCAGCAGCGCGCGAGACCCAGGAAGAAGCAAATGCAATGGTGCAGGTCGGCGACCTCTATTCACTGTATAACATCCCCTATATCAACCAGGTATACATGTTATTTCGTGCGCGCTTGCTTAATCTGGATTTTTCACCCGGCATTGAAAGCCTTGAGGTTAAACTTTTCACGGAAAGTGAAATTCCATGGGATACCATGGCCTTTCGCGCAGTAAGTATGACACTGAAAAATTATTTCTCTGATCGCAATGCTGGAAGTTATAAGTTCCATATTGGCGACCTGCTACCCCCGGGTAAAACCTGACCACAAAGTTGATGCCATGAACCAAGCTGTATTTGTTCCGCAAAATGAATTTGAAAAAAAGAAGCGTATCTATACAAAATATCCCGATTCGGATGCGATGCTCAAAGATGCCTGGATGATGGAAGCCGCAAACCCGGATGCAAGCATCAATTATTTTCATGCTTACTCGTGTCACAATTGCGGTAACCAACATAAAGCGTATCGAACTATGGATAACCTCATCGAAGTCAACGACCTGTATTTTTCTTATGGCCCGCTCAAGGTGTTGAAGGGTATCAATCTCACCATTCCACGAGGCAAGGTAGTTGGCATCATGGGATCCAGCGGTTGTGGAAAATCCACGTTGCTACACCACTTTGGTGGGCAGTTACGCCCGAAGCAAGGTAATGTAAAGTTTATGGGTCAGGTAGTTCACAAGCTCAATAATGACGAACTCTTCAAGATGCGCCTGAAAATGGGCATGATGTTTCAGGATAGCGGCCTATTCACCGATCTGTCCGTTTTTGATAATTTGGCCTTCCCGCTGCGCGAACATACCGATTTGCCGGAAGAAATTATCAAAGACCTGGTACTGATGAAATTGCATGCAGTGGGTTTACGCAATGCCAGAAACCTGATGCCCAGCGCATTGTCTGGCGGTATGGCACGTCGTGTGGCACTGGCACGGGCAATAGCCACCGATCCTTCTTTGGTGATATACGACGAACCTTTCGCCGGACTCGACCCAATTTCACTCAGCACCATTGCCAACCTGATACGCAAACTGAACGATGCACTGGGTTTGACTTCGGTCGTGGTGACTTACGATCTTTCGGAATCGCTCAAGATTGTCGACTATGTATATTTTATCCACGACGGAGTGATTGCCGCAAAAGGTGAAGTAGAAGAGTTGATTAACTCGAAAGACCCTTTCGTCCACCAGTTTCTGCATGGCGAACCGGATGGCCCCATTGCATTCCAGTACCCCAGCAAACCCTATGCGGAAGACTTGAATCTCAAAGGCTAATCAATTTAAACGCTGTTCGCACTCGCAAAGCTAGTGTGTTTATAGTTGGATAATCAGCCCCTCATGCTTTGCTTTCCCACATTTGCGGCATACCCACATAATTTGGCAGTGCCTGGATACGGCTTAACCAGCGGCAAACAGCGGGGTACGGGGTCAAATCTATCTTGCCTTCGGGTGCCAGCGCGATGTAGGGATATACCGCTATATCAGCGATCGTTATATTTTCAGCAGCCAGCCAATCCGTAGCCTTGAAATGCGTTTCCAATACTTGCATGACCGATGCCGTTGCCTGCTGTGCGTCCTCCATGGCAATCGGCCGCCCAAACTTGTGAAGCACACGCAGCGAACTTGGGCCACGTGCCACTTCATTTGCAGCTGTTGATAACCACTCCATCACGCGCGACATACCTACGGCATCTTGCGGAAACCACGAAGGTGTCGCATATTGCCGTGCCAGGTATACCAAAATCGCCTGGCTATCCCACACGACTGTATCGCCATCTTTAAGCACAGGCAACTGTCCGAATGGATTCATCTTTAAAAACGACGCCGACTTTTGCTGTTGATTGGCTACATCAACCTGTACTGATGTATACGGTATTTGCAGTAGCGATAACAAGAGACGAATTTTGTGGCAATTTCCGGAGGGGGGTATTTCATATAGCTCCATGTTGAGTCCTTTCTTTTAGATGGCAGATATGTACAAAGACAAACCAATTTAGATAATAAGACTCCTTAATAAGTTAATTTCGAAATTGCATTTTCAGCATATAGAATCGCAGTGAGAGTAGCAAGTCTCCACACTATTTCTATTATTTTCGGGCAACCAGATCGATCAATGCCGACATACCATGATGACCTGACCCTTCAT